>CALCOW010000364.1 GCA_937899935.1 uncultured Phycisphaerae bacterium | reverse complement strand
GGCGTTATTAAAGACACCCGCCCTAACCAATCGGAGCCACAGATTGGTCAGGGCAGGACGGAGAAGAAGCAGGGTTTTTGGTTCGCTTGCAGAAACATCGAATCGTGTCATGTCTAGCAATGAATGTCTTGAACAACTCAGCCCCTTGCAAAAATAGTATTTTACGCAATTGAAGCCATGAAAATACGTTTTAGCCGTAACAACATACGATTTCGTCTTGCTGCCACTGAGGTATTAGCGGTGATGGCCGATGGCCTGGTGCGAGAAGATTTGGTTTTGCCAAGTGGCACCACTTACACCATTGTGCTGGAGGTTGATAGGGAAATTGAACATGGAGCAATCTCAACGGCTCAGACTGGTATCCGAGTCACGGTCAATAGAGAGATTGCCGAAAAATGGGCTCATACGGATCAGATAAGTATGAGCGTCGATTTGTCAGGCAAGGCAACAAAGGATAATAAAGCACTGACCGTTCTCATTGAGAAAGATCTTCCCTGTCAGTCACACTGATAGGGTGAAGTTCAGTCCTTCGACAACGAACCGTCTAGGTTGAGTGCATTGTCGATGATCCCCAAATGTGAGTAAGCTTGAGGATAGTTGCCGAGGGCCATTTTCGTATTAGGGTCATACTCTTCACTGAGTAATCCTGTCGGGCCTGCGAGAGACAGGAGATCGTTGAAGAGTGTTCGTGCTTCCTCAATGCGGCCAACTAAGATCATCGCATCAATGAGCCACGACGTGCAAAGATGAAAGCCGCCTTCAACACCGGGCAGCCCATCGTCGTAGCGATAACGATACACCGTGGGCCCGTTTTTAAGGTAACGCTCCACCAGATCGATGGTGCCGATGAAGCGAGGGTCATCAGCATCGATCATTCCCGAGAGCCCGACAAGCAAAGCTGATGCATCTGGGTCATTGCCGTCGTAGGCGCTGGTAAAAGCGTTCAATTGAGATTTCCATCCGTTTTCAAGAATGTCGTCTCGAATCGAATCGCGGAGTTCGTACCAGCCTTCGGGCTCTCTTCGCGCAAGATCTCGTGCGATCTTGATGCCTCGATCAACGGTCAGCCAGCACATCACTTTCGAGTGCACATGGTGTCTTCGTGCGGTCCGAAACTCCCAGATGCCATTGTCTGGATCAGTCCATCGCCGTTGAACGGCGCGGACCATTGCTTCCGTCAATCGCCAATGCTCTGATGAAAGTGGTGCATGTCGGATAACCAGTTCATAGATAAGATCAACAATTGGCCCAAAGACATCTATCTGAATCTGTGATGAAGCCGCATTGCCGACGCGGACAGGGCGGCTACCTGCATAGCCTCTTAGTTCTGCAATCTCGCCTTCCGCTTGGAGCTCAGTCCCACGAATGGTATAGAGCGGTTGCAATCTCTCGGGATGTTCCACAAGATCAAGAATGTTCAACATCCATTCGAGGAACCACACCGCCTCACGTTCGCTGCCTAGACGCGTCAAAGACTTGGCTGACATCGCAGCATCCCGGAGCCAACAGTATCTGTAGTCCCAGTTACGGATGCCACCCAAAGATTCAGGCAAGCTGGTTGTTGCGGCTGCGGCGATTCCACCAGACGGAGCGTAGCAGAGCGCACGAAGCGTTAGAGCGCTGCGAAGTACGGACTCAGGCTCAATTTCAGGTAGCTTTAGTTGAGGGATCCAGTTTCGCCAGTGCAGATCTGTATCTCGTAGCCGCTCCATAACGGTCAGATCACCGGCAGTGATTCTTCCAGTGCCAAATCGCAGTTCGAGAGGATGTAGATCTTCAGAAAGTTCAATCTCAGCTCTTGCTGTATGGCTGCCACCTTCCTCGATCAGAGACCACTTGACGCCTGGCGTGATGAGCACGATTGGGTCGAGCGTATCAATGACCTCAATATGATCTTCATGAACCCGCATTCGGGTGATATCACGCCCGAAATCCCGACGTGGCGCGAACTCAACGATGGCCGTGCCTTGTCCCTTAAGAAGCCGCACCAGATCAGTTCGGCCAGCACGTCGGCGCCATCTGTTTTCTGAGCAATCCATGAAGTCAGTGACCACCATGCTATCCCATCGTGTTTCAACCACCATGGAATCCTTCCAATACTTTTGTATCGGTTGGCTGACGCTATTTTTGGGACGAATACTGAAGTATCCCGCAGTCGGGCCACCAATAAGCTGGGCAAACAATGCGGGTGAATCGAGTCGTGGGAAACAGCCCCATACGACTCGTGCATCTTGGGTCAAAATCATCGAAGTGCGTTGATCTGAAAGAAGCGTATGTTGCTCGATAGGAACGGCGCTACCACCTTGAATCCAATCACTCCGAGATTCCGTGAGGTGGGCTAGCGCGCTAGCAACACCATCAGTATCGCTGACCCGAAACTCAGCTAGAGATTCACCATCACCAACTTTAATGCCAACGTCTGGACCAGAAAGAGTGCGGAAGGCATCTTCATCTGTCGTATCGTCACCTATGAAAAGCACAGCGGAGGCACCCACTCGTCGCCGCATTGTTTCGAGAGCGGTGCCTTTGTCTGTGGCAATAACCGTAAGTTCCATCACCATCTTGCCGGTTTTCGTAAATACACCAGCTAATCTTGCAGGCCCTTCTTTAATTGACTGAAGTGCTATTTCAGCCTGTTTTTGCGGCGCATTTCGATAGTGAAATGCGACGCTTGCAGGTTTGACCTCAATACTAAAACCAGTATGAGTATCGGATATCTTGCTGAGTTCTAGTTCCAATCGACGGCGTAGCGATGTCTGTTTTTCAGTCAGACGGTCGTTGAAATCTGCATCAAACTCACTCCCGTGGCTACCAACCAAGTGAACCCTTGGGTCAAATTCAGCAAGAGAAGCCAAGTCGAGTAACGCTCTTCCGGAAATGATGGCAACATGTGTTTGTGCCATCTGCGCGAGAAGCCGAATAGCCACAGCGGAGTCTCGATTTGGTTTTGCATCAGCAGGGTTATTAACCAATGGTGAAAGTGTGCCATCGTAGTCACACGCCACCAAAAGATTTGGCGATTCTGCAAGTTGAAGTAATCTTCCAGCCAGTGATGTCATTGGTTGACGGCACCTAAGAAAGATCTTGCCCAATCATGGACAGTATGTCTGCGAATAGTCTCACGCATGGATCGCATTCGGCGTGTGACAAGACTGGGAGACATAGAAAGGGCTTCCTCTATGCTGACCATAAGGCCATCGATATCATGCGGGTTTACTTGAATGGCCCCTCGAAGTTCTTTGGCGGCTCCTGTAAATTCACTTAATACCAAAACACCTCTATTTTCCACTCGTGAGGCAACAAATTCTTTGGCTATTAAGTTCATGCCATCTCTGAGCGGTGTGACGAGCATCACATCTGCACATCGATACATAGCGATCAATTCTTCAGCATCGAGGTTGCGACGCAGGTAGTCAATCGCGGCCATGCCAAGTTGACCATACTGGCCATTGACCTTGCCTACTAATTCATCAATTCGGCGTCTCACTTCAACATACTCATCAACAACCTCTCGGCTCGGTACCGCGACCTGGACGAGGACGCATTCTTGAGGAGACCAACGTCCACTGGCAAGAAGCTCCTCAAAAGCTCGTATACGAATATCAATGCCCTTGGTGTAGTCTAAACGGTCGACTCCGAGAATGATCTTGCGGTCGTGCCCAACTCTTTTGCGAATATCCTGCATACGACGCATGACTGATTCTGTTTTTGCCATGTCGTTAAAACGTTGGTAGTCAATGGATATTGGAAAGGCAGATGCAAGAACTTGGCGATTTTCAACTCGCAACACCTGTCCTGTCCCTCGAGCTTGCGTATATCGCCTCGCAACGGCTTGAAAATTTTGAGCACCAGTACGTGTTTGGAAACCAACGACATCAGCGCCAAGAAGTCCTTCCAGAATCGCTCTTCTCCAGGGCAGTTGTGCGAATAATTCGGTAGGAGGAAATGGAATATGTAGAAAGAAGCCAATACGCACATCTGGCCGAATTGTCCGAAGCATTTTCGGAACGAGTTGAAGTTGGTAATCCTGAATCCAGACCGTTGCTTTCTTTGGGGCAACTTCTGCAGCTAACTCGGCGAATCTTTGGTTGACTTCTCTGTATGGATTCCACCACCGTCGACGATAGATTGGCTGACGAATCGCATCGTGGTAGAGCGGCCAGAGCGTGGTATTACTAAAACCATGGTAGAAATCTGTGACTTCTGACTTAGACATAGAAACGGGTATGTTCTGAATTCCATCATGAAGAAATGGCTTGGGGGCGGCACCACTCCGTCCAGTCCATCCAACCCATTGTCCACTCGATTGCTGCAGAAGAGGGGAGAGGGCTGATACCAGGCCACCAGGGCTAATTTCCCATTTCATCCCATCCGTGCGACGGACACGATGAACAGGTAGCCGATTGGCAACAATGACCAGGTCTTTTGAGGGCAGAACGATCTGAAGATCTCCAGACATTGCGAAGTAGGCACACGTTAAACGGTTGGTTGTGGTCTCATAGTATCGGCCAGGCCAAGGCTCTTCGGCCTACTTCGCTTGTATCTCATCCATTTGTTTCAGAAATGCCGTACAAAACTCGTTGTACTGCTCTTGAACGACGGCCAACTTTTGAGCGTCCTCACCTGCTTGTTCTAGCTGCCGTTGCAATTCTGCAATTTGCTTCATTCTTGGGTGATCGGCCATGCCTTGTTTATTCGAGTTGTTTTTCCACTGCAATACGATCTGATCAAGGCTATCCAGTGCTTTGGCAGCGGCAACACGGCCCTGAATGTCGTTATGCCCGCGTTCCTTAAAGGGATTTAGGGGCATCGGTAGGCCGTTATCTGAGTTGGTTACGCCTGAATAAGTCTGTGTGAAACGCTCCACACTTTCCCACAGTTGCTGACAATTTCGCTTCAGTGGACGCGATTGTCGAGGATCAACCGCCGCTTGAGCTACAAGCTCTTGGCACTCGGCTATCTGCTTCTGTATTTGCTCGATTGCTGCCAGGCGCTGTTTGTCATCCCCAATGAGCTTAACAAGTGTCTGATCTGCTTGTTTCAGGTGGGTTCTCCATCCCTGATCAAGTGCCGTCTTGGCAGCCAGCACCTGCTGCTCTGAGGCTTTGACATTGGCTCGATGTTTATCAATGGCGCCAGAGCGCCGTCGCAGCTGCCGTTTTAGTTCATTGACTTGAGCACGGGCTGCATAAAGGTCTGTTAGATGTTGATCAATTGCTCGCTTGAGCTTGCTATTGGCTTCATCAGCAGCGTTTATATCCTGTTCAACTTGCTGGATCACTTGTAGTTGCGCTGTTTGCCGAGGATCTGGAGGTGGTGGGGGTAGATAGATCATCACATCGCCCATGCCGCCTTCGCGGAAGAGTATGAGTCGACCGTCTTGGAGTAGTTGATGAGCTTTGTTGTAAGTTACGGCAGCCCGCTTCCTACCATTGGCTGAAACAAGTAAATCGGATGTGCGATTGAGCTGCTCTCGCGAACTATCAAGCGTCCGGTTCAGTTCATTGTAGGGTTGTGCTGCACTATCGATCATTTCTTTTTGGCGTTCTAGCTGCGCCAACAACTGGTCCATGTCGGTACGTTTGATGTCATCACTAGGTGAGGTGCCAGAATTTGATGGCTTTGGATCGGTCACGGTCGACATTGACTTGGCAACGGCACTGGCCAAGGCTTCTCCACGAGCCGAATCACTGACAACCACGCCACTTGCATCAAGCACATACATCTTGGGAATACTGCGTACGTTATATTTCTTAGCCAGCCTGGTATTCCAGCCATTGCCTTCCATAATCTGTGGCCAGTTCATCCGCTGTTGCTTGACAAACTGTTGGAACTTTTGCCTATTACTATCAAGTGAAATGCTAATGATCTCGAGGCCCTGATCCTTGTACTTTTGATACACGCGCTTGACGTTGGGTAACTCGCGAATACACGGTCCACACCAGGTCGCCCAGAAATCGATGATGACCACCTTGCCGCGGAAATCGTTCAAATTGACGGGCTGGCCCGTTATCGCATCCTTGGCGTCAAATGGTGGGAAGACCTGGCCAACACCAACCGATTGGGCCAGGCTTTGGTTGGGCCAAACGAGAGATGCCAGGCTCATCAATAGACAGATAACGAGGTGTATTGGGGTTCTCATACCAATATTCTAACCAGGTATCCTCGTTTCCCTGCCCATCAGGCCCAGGGAATACAGAAAAGGCCCTGAGCCTCGGGTTTGTTCTTCCACTATTCGCAGACTCGGTTTAGGATTGGGGGGTCGGAAAAGGCCCTTCATGGTCCTGTATCTGACGCAGGGCGGTTGGCTCCAGAAGCCCCTGGATGGGCTTCCACTGGACAGGAGGAGGAATGAGATGTTGCAACTCAAGCAGTTAGGTGTCATGGGCTGGGCGATTAGCTTCGCAGGCGGTGTGATGATTGTGACTGGAGCGGCTGTCGCTGGTCCAGGCGTCAATGAGGATGATGGCGGCGATGCGGGCAATTCTCTGATTACTGCGACAAACTTAACTGGGTTGGGACAGTTGCAGCAAATCAATGGAAGCCTAGGTGCCGGGGATCGTCAGGACATTTTTAAACTCAAGCTCGAAACTGGTGCCAATTGGAGCTTTGGCTTAACGTCAAATAGCTCACCTTTTGCGTCCAGTAGTTTTCAAACAGCATTGTGGCTCTTCAATGAAGATGGCCAGGGTGTGCTGGCTAATACGATTAGCCCAAATCCGGAGTTTCTTTCGCTCTTGGCACCGTCATTGGTAGAAGGTGGTTCAACGAGCTTGGCAGCAGGGGACTACTACCTTGCAATTACAGAGCAAGGTGATCAACCGTTCTCAACCGACTCATTTGCAATGTTTGATTTTGAAGGATTGCCAGAAGACGCCGTTGTAGGACCAGTGGATCCGACCTCCCGGTTTGAAGATGCCTGGGCTGGTACAACTGGCACTGGCGGTAGTTACTCAATCAACATCCAGCCGTATCCGATCCCGGCCCCAGCAACACTGGCATTACTCGGGTTGGCCGGGCTCGTTGGCAGACGTCGGCGCCGCTGATTCACCGTCTTTGATTTGGGAATTGATTCTTTTGAGCAGATCTATGGCGGGCTGTCGTCCAGAGGCCTTCGGTGCTTGCGACTCGTAGATATCGATTGCTCTTTGACAGTGTTGTTGTGCTTTAGAGAGTTGATTTGTCTCTAAGAAAAGTTCGGCCAATCTTCTGTAAGTAATGGCGGCGGTAAGCGACTCTGGGCCGCGTTGAGCAATTTTGAGGCTCAGCGATTGATTGAACAGCGATTCAGCTTCTTGGAATTGTTCGAGCACCATTAAGGTATATGCCAAATTATGTGAAACACTTGACTCCATCCACAATTGTCTTTCTGGAAGAGTTTGTAGTGTCTCAAGCGCATCGCGGAAGTAAGGCTCTGCTTCAAGATAGTTTTCCTGCAGCATAAGCTGCCACCCAATGTTGTTGGTGGTGGCAGCCACCTGTTCACTCTGTTCTCCATAAAAGTCGATCTTCATCGCACGAGAACGCTCAGCCAAAGCTCGTGCTTGGTCAAAGTCACCGAGCCTCTGATAAGTGCTACCGAGATAGTCAATAGTGTCGGCAAGATCTCCAGGATCTACATCTGGATCTAAGTCTCTCGTTTGCAGTGCTCGCTTATATAAGTCTAAGGCTGCTTCGTAGTCTTTGAGATACCATAGCGCACTTGCCAGATTGTGCTGGCTCAGCGCTGTGAGGGGATGGTCTGTCCCAACTACTTCAAGTGACAGATCAAGGGCCATCTGAAATTGCCGTCTTGCTTCCTCGTAAGCTTCCCAATCTTTAAGATTAAGGCCAATTTCATTTCGATTGGTAATCACAAGCTGTGGTTGAGTTTCAGGCGCCTGATCAAGCTGTGATGCAGCTTGTAAAAGTCGACTGACGGCATCTTCTTGCTGCGTTGATTGCAAGCTGAGTTCTGCCGATCGGCGTGTTGATTCAATCATCGACATAAAATTGTCTTGTGCCTGTAAAGCACGGTTTTGTTGTGAGTTGATTTCACTGAGTAGTAGAATTGAAACAATGATCCCGACAAGCAATAAGGCAATGACTACCGCAGAGCTGAGTGCCAGGACACGGTTTCGACGAACGAACATTTTTGTGTAGTAAAAAAGTGTCGGAGGCCGTGCAGCAATGGGTTGATGATTGAGAAATCGTCTTAAGTCATCGCCAAGTGCTGCTGCTGATTGGTATCGCCGACTCGCATCCAGCTCCATTGTTTTCATCACAATGGTATTAAGGTCTTCGGATAGTCCAGGCACAATTCGCATCGGTGGCACCGGTGTCGAGTGTTCGATGGCACGAAGTGATTCACCTAGTCCCTTGCCATCAAGTTGTCTTGGCGGTGTTTTTGTGATCAGTTGGTACAAGATGGCGCCCAATGCATAAACATCGGTACGGGCATCAACAAGATCCGGATTTCCGACACACTGTTCTGGGCTCATGTACTGCAGAGTGCCCAGCACCTGTCCAGATTGAGTTTGTGCAAGTGTCGCTGAGGCATCGAGGTCGATCATGCGAGCGATACCAAAGTCCAAAATTTTTGGTTGGCTATCTTGATTGATAAGAATGTTGCTCGGCTTGAGATCGCGGTGTATCACACCCCTCAAATGTGCGTGCTGAACGGCATCACAAATCTTAATGATGACTTCCACTTGATCTTCGAGCGTACGGTCTGGTGATAGTGACCAGTCAAGAAGTGGCTGTCCTTTGACCAATTCCATTGCAAAAAATGGCTGCGGCCCAGCGGAAGTTTGCGCGGTTCCAGATTCGTAGATCTGTGCGATGCCAGTGTGTTGAAGGCGACCCAGCATTTCAGCCTCCAACTCGAATCGCTTCATGAGGCGTTGACGCATGAGTCCCGGGCGAACGACTTTAAGAGCGACGGTTCGATTTGGACTCGCCTGTTGCGCACGGAAAACGACGCCCATTCCGCCTTCACCCAGTATCTCAATCACTTGATAGGCGCCGAGCTGAAGGCCAATGAGCGTATTCACATCCCAATTAGATAGAATCTCTTTGGCACGCTCGACACCAAGTTGGGGGTTTAGAAAGGCTCGGCTCTCGGCTGTTTCATACGCCTCTATAAGCGAGTGAACTTCACGGAGCATCTTCACATTGTCGCCGCATACATCCACTAGATAAGCTTCTCGCTTATCTTTAGGCATATCGATCGCCTCGCCAAAGATCTGTGCGGGCGTGGGATGATTCTCATCACTCACAGTTGACCAGCCTCATCATTATGACTGTTCTCTTGTTAGTTCTTGGAATAGCCATGTGCGTCCGTACGCCCATCTTCGTTTTATAGTCCGTTCGGAAGTCTCTAATGTCTCGGCAGCGGCTTCAACTGATAGGCCGGCAAAGAAACGAAGCATGACTACCTCGTGTGCTTCATGGTCATGTTTGGCAAGTTGATCAAGCGCACGATCGAGTGTTTCAATATCAGCGTCACTTCCTTCAGGCATTAACACTGGATCAATAGCCAAGTGTCCTGGACGATCAGAGGGTTGGCGACGTGCATGCTCAATAAGTATTCGTCGCATGGCTTGTGCGGCTGCTGCAAAAAAGTAGGAACGTCCTCTTTGGTGAATCTGTTCAGACCCTAGAAGTCGAGCATATGCTTCATGTACGAGTGCCGTTGCTTGAAGCGTATGATTGCCGCGTTCCCGTGCCATATAGCCACGTGCCATACCATGAAGTTCTTCATAGACCACAGCCCAAAGCTCTGCTTTGGCAGCCTCGTCACCATCCTTCACCGAGTCTAGAAGTTGTGTCACTGGTCCGTGTGGTGGGTCTGTCATGGTGGAAGAACCGATTAGCAGTCTTCTGGAAGAGGCAGTTTCGAAAAAACCTGATTTCTTTGGCCCGAGCTCAGGGGAAGTATCGCAGGCACTGTTGTAGTGGGCAAGAAGAGGTGCCCTTATTGCAGCTGAAAACAGCTTCAAGACGACCTGCGAGCGTGTTGCTGGTGGGGGAGTTGTTTCTTATGTCTGATCGCAGCTGC
Source organism: uncultured Phycisphaerae bacterium (assembly GCA_937899935.1). Taxonomy (GTDB): domain Bacteria; phylum Planctomycetota; class Phycisphaerae; order Phycisphaerales; family SM1A02; genus JAQWNP01. The sequence goes on along the minus strand of CALCOW010000364.1, from coordinate 1,986 downwards.
ATTGGTCTTAAAACGGGAGACACGAAATGAGGTTCAATCTGGTATTGGTCTACGCTAGCTGTGCACTTGGTTCATTGGCATATCTGGTTGCTCCACCAGCAGCTTCTGCTGAAGAGGTGGTCCAGGTGCCGTATCACTGGTCGGTTCAGAGGCTTGGAGATCCTTTTGCCAACGTATTTGTTGAAAACACTGGTGGCATCGGAAATTCTATGTCAGATACAGATGCGTTAGCTGGTAGTTTCAAAGTTACCTTTCACCACACGCCTCCAGAGTCATTTATTGAACGAATTGATGACCTACCAACAGAAGTGACCTTGAGGATTAGTAGCTTATGGACAGGAACGCTGTCCAATAGCACGCTCGCGCTAGATCCGTTTGGTCTGACGATCGATACTCACATCCGGGCCTCCGCTAACATGACGGTGGCTGGTGGATTTCCAGCCTTTAACGATGTTGAAATTGGTGGTGTTTCAACGGCTGACATCAATCAACTTCGCACGCTTGCCTTAACAGTTGGTGAAGGTTCAGTGGCGTTCGCTGGTAGTCTCGATCTTGATACGTTGTTTGGTTTTGGATCGGGTCTTCTGGGAGACTTTGCGATCGGCGCGGCGAGCCTTGAAGTCAGTGGTACCTTGCTGGGCTCAACCGGAACAATAGGGTACGTCATCCCTGCACCAGGCTCGCTCGCGCTTCTGGGCATCGCCGGGCTCATTGGTCGTCGACGCCGACCTGTCCGCTCCTAGCCTCAGAGCAACGATCTGCCAGTTCTCGATGGCTGATCGGGGGCACCTGAGGGCAGTCATTTGGTATTGGTCGTCGCCCGCCCGCGATTTCAACCATGTCCAGGTGTTCTGGAAAACCAATCTGCTGCCCTCAAGACGCACTCGGCACTACTGAGCCGGGTGCGTTTCTCTGCGCCAAGCCGCAGCATGGCTTATCATGCAACTGTTACAGATATAAGCCAGTGCTGTTGGGCAACAAGGAGTCTTTGATGGCCTACGACAATGAATTGACCGTTCAAGACGATCCAACCAATGATCTCATGGGTTGTGGATGTGTCGCGATCGCGTTTCTCATCATCATCTTTGGGTGTGGTGGTGGATGGTGGTATTGGTTGGGGCCGTCTGAGTCAGATCTTTGTGATCCAGCCACAATCAGTTGCGAGGGAGCATCCGGATCGGTTCAGCAGCTCGTTCAAGCGGGTATGATTACCAAGGCAGGCGCCGCTGATGATGGCTCTGGTGATCTTCATCTAGACGTGTGGGTAACAGCAGCGTTCTGGGATCTCTCAGTTCAAGGTCGTTTAGCGACTCTCGCCAGTGTGCGTGATGAATTGCTTTGTGGTCAGCAAAGTGGAGATTGGAGCGGCTGGGCGCTCGTTCTGTTTGATGCCTCATCTGGTCAGCAAATAGAACAGGTTGAATGTGCTGAGTACGGAAATTGGCTGCCTGTCGATTCACTGGCACCATCGAACTATTAAGTTGATCACAACTGGTTGGCAGTTCGTTTACGCGTCCAAGTGCGTGTAACCACCGTCTCCTAGCAGCATGTCATATCGACGAGAAGCTACCAAGGAGTGTCAGCGCTCGTCTTAATAGTATGCCAGTCTCTAGACAGAGCAGTGGGGGATCTTGACGCCATCAGTTAGAGCTTATCGTTCTCAATAGAACTACAAGATGAATGTCGGCGTTACTGTCCGGACTCGGCTATTGCTGCAAGATGATGTTTCAATCACAGATATTGTTGCCATTGCCGTTGATATAGCCACCCTTGATGTTGTTTGGACTGTTCTGGCAAGCGGTCGTGTTTGAAATCAATGTAGACCCGCTATTGATTCGGATGCCACCACCATTATTGGCGTTGTTATCTCGAATGCTTGAGGCGTAGATCGACCCACTAGAAGACTGAATCCATAGGCCGCCGCCATCTTGAGCAGAGCTATTCTGAGAAATATTTACTGATTGAATGCTAAAGGGTGATGTTGAT
>CALCOW010000363.1 GCA_937899935.1 uncultured Phycisphaerae bacterium | reverse complement strand
AGCGCGGCGTACACGCTCGAACCCACTCGCAGGCCCACTGGATCGATGATAAACACTTCAGGCCGTTGTCCCAATCCTATGATGACATTGGAAAGCTTTATATCTCTGTTAAAGAATCCTGCATCTGCAATACGACGGACCGCTTGCCCGAGTTGCCTTCCAATGTGTATCGCCTTGTCATCATCAATAGCATTTTGCTGCAACAACTCTAAACACGGTGTGCCTTCAATATATGAAACAGTGAGTGTCAACTGAGGAATGAGTCCACACCGAGACAATCCGAGCCGAGGCATATTGGAGGTTGGAACACCTGCTCTCTTCAGACGACGAGTACCGCGACATTGTCGCTGTGGCTGACTGATACCCAGCAAGAGCTTCACCGCCAACCATGGTGTGAGCGACCATTGTTTGAGAACCTGAATCGAGCCATTGGGCAACTCCAACAACCAGACGCTATTTCGTCCCTGTTCTTTCAGGCATTGTGTGGCATGTCGGGGTGTTAATGACATCGATATAGGGTTGACCAAAGTCTGCAGATTCTCCCGGACACTATACATTGATCCCTACGAACACTACGATGCCGCCCCAAACCTAGATTTTTCCAGGGCGACAGTCTCTCTAAAAACAAGACAATCCCCTTTGTGAATTGATTGAGGCTACCTTGAGAAACCTGTTACAGCATTTTCTTTTGCAACGGAATATCACTGCGATACAAACCGGACAGGCTGCGGCAAGAGAACGTACACCATTCCTCTATCAGGTACACACTGGCAGCGCCATGCTGTTCTGCATGCTTCTTCCGCTAGCACCAGCCCCAGCATCTATTTCTTGGGTCATTCTGCTGGTCGCCTTTCTCATACGTCTGCCCTGGATCTTTAAGCACTGCGTTCCCTTGCTGCTACAACCACTGGCCTATGTATTCTTCCTTTTTGCACTCTGGACAGGCTTGAGCATGATCTGGTCGCTCGACCCAGAGACTGGCTTCCGTCATTGGGAACCAATGCGTGTACTGATTACACCGTTATTGCTATGGCCGGTGCTTGACCGACTGCCGTGGCTCATCATCTTTTTCCTTGTCGGTGTTGCAACGCAAAATATATTGCAGCTTATCGACATTACAGGCTTGGCTTCAATCAGCCCTTCTGATGAATCACACCGTGCAGGAGGCCTGCTGCATCCAACGCTGACCGGCGCTTTTTGTGTCGCTGCCTTGTGTTGGTACGCCTCAGCTTTTCTTAATACAACTCGATGGTGGATGGTTGTTGCTTCTGTTGGTGGTTTGCTTGCCGCACTGGGACTCGTGATCTCAGGAAGTCGTGGTGCCTGGGTGGCTGCAGGCATCGCACTTGTACTGATGCTAGTGATTTCAGCATGGCGTTTTGCAGCGGTCCGACGACGCTGTATCGTTAGTGTCTTCTTAGTTGTCATACTCTTTGCTGCCAGTTGGCCGCTGACAGGATCCATGATCCAAACTGGGGTTGATCGCGCGTCTCAAGAACTCCAGTTGATGCAAGATCAGGATCGCTATGACACCTCTGCCGGCCTGCGTGTACTGCTATGGAAATGGGCGAGTAGAGCGTTTGTCTCACACCCGCTCACAGGGATGGGCATTGGCAGTTTTGAACACTTCATCAAAACACAGCCAGAATATCGAGAGGCTGCAGAGATCGAACCTCAGACGGCTCGTTATATGCTTCGAGACCATGCTCACTCTGCGTACATGCAACTCCTGGCAACCACAGGCATTATTGGGCTTGTCCTCTTTGTTGTAATGTTGCTCTTGATTCTTTATCAAGCTTGGCGTGATTTGCCTAATCATGTCTTCGCCATCGGATCATTTTTTGCCACTATTGGCTGGTGCATATCTGCTCAATTTGACACCTTGATATACATCGGAGGCATGATGGGGCTACTGATGCTGCTGACCGCTGCAACTATGCCAATGCGAAGTCCTATGCGGCTAGTAATCGAGGCCTCGGATGAAAAGATTCTTAATTCGGCTAAGTAAGTAATCAGGCGCACCTGTTAGGATGAGCTGATGTGGACATGGTTTTTATACATGTTGATCACCTATCTGATTGGTTCAATCCCATTTGGACTCATTTTAGGCTGGACGCGCGGCATTGATATTCGAAGCGAGGGCTCACGTAATATTGGCGCCACCAATGTTGGTCGCGTTCTCGGCCGACGACTGGGCCTCTTGTGCTTCGGACTCGATGTGGCCAAAGGCGCGGGACCAGTCATTGCCGCTGGCGCGTTGATGGGTGTGCTTGGTCAACCACTCACCAACATCACTGCAATACAAGTCTGGCTCTGGCTAGGCATTGCTTTGATCGCCGTACTTGGACACATGTTCTCTATCTATCTGGGTTTCCGAGGTGGCAAAGGTGTTGCAACTGGCTTCGGTGCCATGGTTGCGATGTGGCCACTCATGACACTCCCTGCAATCGCAGCTTTGATGAGTTGGGTCATTATCTTAAAACTGTCTGGCTATATTTCCGTGGCAAGCATGTTTGCTGCAACGGCATTACCAGCTCTTGTGGTGGCATGGATCTACATCCAACCAGTCCATGCACATGACACCGCAACAGCTCGTTTTGATTCGGGTTGGCCACTACTTGTTGGCACAGGCGCAATTGCCATACTCGTGATTTGGCGACATCGACAAAATATTTTGCGCATGGTCGCAAAACAAGAGCCCAAACACGGTAAACCTGAGAAGGTGTAGATAGCTTTTTTAATCAGTTGAATCAGCTACTTCAATGATCACAGGTAAGTGGATGACTGTCATATCACCTACATCATCTCGCTGATTGATCCACTCACGAATCCATGCCATTTCCTCTAATCGGCTCTCTGGTGCTTCGTCATCAATTGCTTCAAGACGTGTTGATACTGGTGGCACGAGCGCCAGCTCCTGCAAGAGCTTATCTATGTCACAGAGTCGGATGGCAACGGTGTAATCTGCACCGCTTTCAGAATAGAGTAATTGAATGTTGTAATCAGGCGCTAAATTTGAGGGACCACTGAGAACACCTGATGGCGCCATCGACGAACGCTGCCCATGCACGGGCCGATCTACCGACGATCCTCTCTCAGCTTCGTCCGACCAACGAGAAGGAACATCACTGAGGTCTGAGTTGGCAAATGTGCCGAGCATTGGCCCAGCAGGTCCGGGTGTATTGGCCGCTAGTAATTCCTGCTGCAATTCCGTCGCCTCGCGACGGGAAAAATTCCGAACAACAGTCACCATGCCGTGGTCTTGCGCAAGATGTCGCCTGGTCTCGAGCAGTACGCTGACGGCTTCTTGCTCAGTCGATTCAGATAGCACCAATGCAAATGGAACTGGTTCTGAATTGAGTTTCCATGATTCGGATCGACTTTGCTCTGGCATCTTATTGGGCGCCATGGTAAGTCGATCCGTTAATGGCTCTGACTTATTGTCTGGCAGGAGCGTTCTTATTGGATGAGGTTGCAATGGCTCGACATCAATTGCTGTCAGCCTTGGTTGTTCATTCTGCGGTGCCTCTGATACCTCTTTTGACATTGCGATCACCAGAATGATCGCACCAACAACGACGACGATAACTGCCGCAATCCCTGAAACTGCTCGCATGAGTCGAGCACGACGGGCCTGCCTATTAATCTGCCTTCGATAGGTGCCCGGACTCGATGCTGGAGAAGAAACTAACATCGGTCTCGCAAGCGTTTTTTGTACGTCAGCTTCCATGCCGACCGGCATTGGTGTCACTGCACATGAGTGCAATCTGCGACGATCTGCCTGTAGATTATCGATCAAGCATTTCAACTCTGGATGATCAGCCAGTTTGGCAATCAAAAGCTGTTGTTGCTCGTCATCAAGCTCATCGTCAATGAAGGCCTGAAGATCTGCTTCTAGGAATGAACCAAGGCTCTGCCGAATCGCGGCGCTCTGCGGCCAACCCTCAAGTTCATCATGTCGGTCTTGTGTTGGATCTTTCTGATCTGTCATAAGAAATTGAATGTCAGTTCGATGGTCCTTTGAGCGTCCTACAAAATCCTTACTGTGATGACCCCTACGAAGCTTCTTGATTGCCAGGCCTTTGGCGATGTGGCTCCTCGCCCCACATCGCTCCAAAGTCCTCTCGAAAAGCCAAACGAGCCCGAAATACGCGTGACTTGACTGTCCCAAGAGGGACTTCCAAGACCTCGGCTACCTGCTGATAGCTGAGCTCTTGAATATCACGCAAGATCAACAAACCGCGGGTTTGAGGGTCCAGCCGGGCCAAGACCTCATGGACCTGCTTGCTCATCTCAGATCGTTCGACGCCTGCCCCAGGCTGAAGTTCCCTCCCGGATCCAATACGATCACGAGATTGTGGCTCTGGAGCCACCTCCAGTGGCTGATGGCGTCGTAACCTCTTGCGGCGAAGGGAGCTCAAGCAACAGTTCATCGTGACACGAATGACCCAAGTACTCAGCTGAGCCCGCCCGTCATAGCTATTGAGGCCTTCGATCACCCGCACCATGCTGTCCTGAGTGATATCTCTGGCCTCTTCTACATTGCCCAGCATTCGATAACAAACGGCATAAATTCTGGGCTGATAAGCCTGTAGCAACTCTCCCATCGCTTCACCATCCCCATCTCGATGGGCCTCGACCAACTGCAATTCTCGTAGCGGGGTCATCCGAGGCGGTGCCTGAGACAAAGGCCCAGGATGGGAATCCGATTCCTGCTGCCTGCTCCCGGTATTATCTGGAGTTTGTGCCATATCAACTAAAAGTGAGCTCACATCCCGCAAAAGGTGCGTCAGAGCGTTTTTTGCTCTTGTTTTCCTCTGAACTCATACGAGGAATCATGAAAGGCAGATCCATTGGGGTCCAATTCGCCCCGCTGAGCCAAGCCACACTATCATCGTAGCGGACCTTATGTGAGCATCAGCTTATGACTAAAGAAACTGTCTATCAGTCACCTCTTTCCGCACGCTATGCATCGACTCAGATGCAAGCGGTATGGTCTCCCCAACGGAAATTCTCAACCTGGCGGCGACTATGGCTGGCGCTGGCTGAGTCTGAAAAGGCCCTTGGACTCGACATCACGGAGGCACAAGTCAACGAACTAAAGGCACACCTTGATGACATTGACTATGCCGTCGCTGCCAAACATGAGAAACGTCTTCGTCATGATGTGATGGCCCATGTCCATGCACTCGGAGAAATAGCGCCGACCGCTCGACCCATTATTCATTTGGGAGCAACCAGCCAATTTCTCAACTGTAATACCGAGTTGCTTCAGATAAGAGAGAGCCTACAACTTATTGCTGCTCGTCTGGCAGCGGTGATTGACGCGCTTGGCCGATTTGCCAAAACACACAGCCATCAACCAACACTCGGATTTACACACTACCAACCAGCCCAACCCACCACCGTCGGCAAGCGAGCCTGCCTTTGGGCGCAAGAGTTCGCTATAGCGTTGGATGAAATCGAGACACGAGTGAACAAACTTAGTTTTCGTGGCGTGAAAGGTGCGACGGGAACCCAAGCTTCTTTTATGAGTCTTTTCGATGGCGATGCCCAAAAGGTCGAGGAACTCGATGTGATGGTCACCAAGAAAATGGGCTGGGATCCCAAGAAGCGTTTTGTCGTGACCGGACAAACCTACCCTCGCATTGTGGATGCCCAGATTCTGTCTGCCCTCGCTCTCACGGCAGCCGCTGCACACAAATGTGCCTCTGATATTCGACTCCTTGCTAATCACCGTGAAATTGAAGAACCATTTGAGTCGGACCAGATTGGCTCATCAGCCATGGCGTATAAACGTAATCCGATGCGCTGCGAAAGAATCTGTGCACTAGCTCGTTTTGTCATGTCACTCCCCGCAAATGCTCTTCAAACAGCCTCAGTGCAATGGTTAGAGCGAACACTTGATGACTCTGCAAACCGAAGATTGACTTTACCTGAAGCATTTCTTGCCTTGGATGGCCTTTTGGCGACCATGCAGAACGTTTCAGGTGGAATGATCGTTAACGATGCTATTGTGGCTGCCAATCTTGAGCGAGAAATGCCGTTTCTTGCCACTGAGAATCTGATGATGGCAGCTGCCGCACAAGGCGCCGATCGCCAAGAAGCTCATGAAATTGTCCGCCAGGCTTCACAGGAAGTAGCCTCTGAGATGAAGCAGACTGGGAGTGAAAATGACCTGCTCCATCGCCTGGCGCAACACCCGATGTTTGCCAAGGTGGATTTAGCAGCCACCGTTGATCCAATGGCTTATGTTGGACGCGCCCCACAACAAGTTGATGACTTCATTTCCACAGTCGTTGAACCCATACGGGCGCGATATGTCAGCAATGATGTGATCGAGATGGAGCTAAGGGTCTAGCCTCTCCAGATCACTTAAACGACTCTGAGTGAGACCAGCGGTTCGTAAAACACCTCCAAGCCGTAGCTCACCTGAAGCAGATAACGAAAATCAAACATAGCCGCAATGGATGAGTCCTCTTGAGGGCCCATGGCCCCACTTTGAGTTCAATGGAAATCTCTTCCTTGACCACTAACCGATGCATCGAGAGGCGAGAAAACAGAAGCCCCCTTGGACGTGACTGCCTCCTGGGCAAGGTGGCTGATGCTGCGTGAAACCGGAATTATGGCTTCAAAAACAGACAAATCTGTACTATCCCACCAAAAATCATCGGGGCGTAACCCCTTATCTGACAACATCTCAGCACTTATTAGGTGCTTTTTGAGGCCCTGAAATAGTGTGTGAGGGCTTGCAGAAACCGGCCTAACGTGATGACAATGGGTTCAAAGGCCCTTTTCTGGTCATGAGAGAGGGGGTCTTCGGTCGATCACCTGTGGAAGTGGCGACTAGTCAAACCCAAGCACTACTCTGCTGGAAGTGAGGCAAAAGTATGGAAGCATATGATCGCTTGATCAAGCTCGTTCACGAAGCCCAAGAGGATGTCCATAAGGCTGATGGTGGCAACAAAGCTGCTGGCACCCGTGTTCGTAAACAAATGCAGGACATCAAACAAGCTGCCCAGGATGTAAGAGTTGCCGTTCTGTCGGCACGGGGCAGTTAGACTGCACCAGCAGTGCTCACGCTGAAACTGGCGGCAATGGCAAGAAGCGTTGTTCTATCTTGCGCCCTCAGTTTCATCCTCATCAAGCTCCGTTTTGTTGCGACCTCTGTGAGTATTGTCCAAATACACATGTGTTGGCCAGTCAGCTTGGATTCAAGAAGTCTTCGCTGATGTCGGTAACCCGTTGTTGCTACTATTGCTAAGGGCTGCATATCGCCCTCATCGGACTGTTAAAGGGAAACGCTCACGTGTCTGCCGCTCTTGTAATTGACATCTCAGAGATTGATCTGACAAAGGTCGCTATTTCTGCAGACGAAGTTGGCGAAATGTTGCCCCAGTGTGGGGACATGCGCCATTTGAACCACATCATTTACCACACTGATGATTACTCACAGGGCGTTGGGGTGAAATACGTTCGGGATGATGAATTCTGGGTGCCCTATCACATCCCTGGCCGCCCTCTGCTTCCTGGTGTGCTGATGATCGAGGCCGCCGCGCAACTATGCTCGATTATGTTTCGCAGGAAAACAGGACAAGACGGCTTTCTCGGTTTTACGCGATGTGACCAAGTCTCTTTCCGTGGGCAAGTCGAGCCGGGCGATGACCTGATCTTGATCCAAGACTGCCTTAAATTTGGTAAACGCCGCATGGTGTGCCAGACACAGGGACTGGTGCGCGGTCGCGTTGTTTTCGACGGCCAGATCACCGGTATGACGATCTAGCAGCCAGGCCATGAGCAAAACTATGGATGTGTATCCGCTTGTCTTCCAACCCCTGCTGAAACACCGGGTATGGGGCGGGCGTCGACTTGTGCACCTCGGCAAGCGGCTTCCACCAGATGAGATCATCGGCGAGTCATGGGAGATTGCCGATCTGCCTGAGACCGTAGACGGTGGTCAGTCGTGCGTTGCTAATGGGCCGTTGACTGGGCAAACGCTGCGATCATTGATCCAGCAAGATCCAGTAGCAATCCTCGGCAGCGGCGGCCACTCAGATGAACCCTTCCCATTGCTCATCAAATTTTTGGATGCGGAACAAAACCTATCCGTCCAAGTCCATCCACCTCAGCACTACGTGGATGCCCATCCTGAAGCAGCACTCAAATCAGAAGCCTGGGTCATTCTCGACGCCCAACCAGATGCCAAACTCTACATCGGTTTGCGCGAGGGCTTATCAGCGGAGATGCTGATCGCGCATGTAGAGGCAGGCACCCTGCAAGACGAACTCATTCAAGTCGATGCACATGTTGGAGACTGTCACTATCTGCCTGCAGGAACTTGCCATGCCCTTGGAGCCGGCATCGTGGTTGCTGAAATACAAACGCCAAGTGACACCACGTTTCGAGTTTACGATTGGGATCGCACGGATCGTGAGATGCATGTTGCTGAAGCTGCAGCATGCATCGATTTTGAACACCCAGTGCCTCCAGAACCTCTCCATGAAGCAATAGAGAAACGCGGGGAGATTCGTATTCAACGGTTATGTGTTTCACCGTTCTTCACTATCGACCGACTTGAAGCCGTCGAAGATGATGTATTACCTCTCGAGACCGGTGACCAACCCGTCATCATCATGGCGACTGATGGGCGAGCTCGCCTTGTCAGTGACCGCATCGAAGACGATGTCATTGAGATTGATCGAGGCATGACGACATTGATACCCGCAGCACTTATGGGATGGCAGCTTGAACTGCAACGCGGATGCACACTGCTTGAAGTGCGCCCGTCTGCTACCTGATCTCAAACAAGGTCCGAAAACTAATAAACTCTGTTCGGAAGGTGAAAGGGTCAGTCTTTGCGCGTCATAGGCGGTTATTTGTAGCGCCGAGATTGCATTGGAGATCTGACCGTAGACCGACCGATGGTACGGTCCGCGTCACGAGCAAAAGGGAAGTGGTTGTGACGGTATGATCGCACGAGTTGTTTATGGATGTCACCAATACATCTTGGGTTCAGGCCCGCGCCGCTTTGACAGTGGGCTATTCCGGGGGGCATCGCTCTATCGCAGCGCCGACCTTGAATCCAGCAACTCGCGCCCTTCAAACATCATCGAAGACGACGGACCAACTCATCGCTGGCCAAGTGTCAGAGAAACCTCGTTTCGATGTGAATCACTCAAATAGTCAGCTTGCCAAACACACGCTTCAACTCTATACACGACCGGCTGATCGGAACGAGGCAGCAACCGGCGTGGCACTAGGTCGCGTGGTTGATTTCAGAGCTTAAGAAACAAACTAAACTCAATACGACTTACCCCAAATGACGCGCTGGGGTGATGGTTCACCTGTGAAGGCACAGGTGCCAGTTTCATGATTAGATTCTTGTGGAATGCATCGCACTGTCACTTGAAGATCGTTCTTTATCTTTCCTTCAAGGGCTGGATCAGCGTTGTAATGCGTAAGAGCAAAACCACCCTCAGCCTCTTTACTGAAGAATTCGTAGAACTCTTCCTTTGTATCTATGACATGCGTATTTGATTCACGAAAAGCAAGCGCCCGATCAAACATACCCTGCTGAATCTCATCAAGAAGCTTTACGATCTCCAGAACAAACTGTGCTCTTGGCACAGACGCTTTCTCTTTTGCCGATTGATCACGACGAGCCATAAAGACACTGTCTTTCTCCATATCTCTTGGCCCAACTTCGAGACGAATCGGGACGCCCTTCTTAACCCACTGCCAGTTTTTCTCGCCGCCACGCAAATCACGCCCATCGATCTCGACTTCAATGTGGCGCCCATGGTAGGTCTGCTGCCGCAGTTCTTCGGCAAGTGACTGACAATACTGCTCGACGTCCTCAGGTTTTTCTGCCTTAAACGTAATAGGCATGATGACCACGTGTGCCGGTGCCAGACGGGGTGGCAGCATTAAGCCATCATCATCTGCGTGGGTCATAATGAGCCCTCCAATAAGGCGTGTCGAAACACCCCATGAAGTGGTCCACGCATAAGTGCGATCACCGTTTTCATCGAGGAACTGAATATCTGAAGCCTTGGCAAAATTCTGACCCAGAAAATGACTGGTGCCAGCCTGCAGTGCTTTACGATCCTGCATCATGGCTTCGATGCAATAGGTTCGTACCGCTCCCGGAAAACGCTCGGCTTCTGTTTTCTCACCAGTCAAGACTGGCATGGCCATAAACTCATTGGCAAACTTCGCATAGATGTCCAACATGCGGAGTGTGTGGTCAGAGGCCTCTGAATCACTCGCGTGCGCTGTATGACCTTCTTGCCAAAGAAACTCCGCCGTGCGCAGAAAGAGCCTTGTACGCATCTCCCAACGCACCACATTGGCCCACTGGTTGATCAGTAAGGGTAGGTCACGGTACGACTGAACCCACTTAGAAAAACTCGCACCAATAATGGTCTCTGAAGTGGGTCGTACCACCAATGGCTCCTCAAGTGGACCCGCTGGTACCAATCCACCTTCGCCACCCTCTTCCAGCCGATGGTGTGTTACGACCGCGCATTCTTTGGCAAAGCCATCAACATGCTCGGCTTCTTTCTCAAGAAAGCTCAAGGGAATAAAGAGAGGAAAGTATGCGTTTCGATGTCCACTTGCTTTGAACATCTCATCGAGTGCACGTTGTATATTCTCCCAAAGTGCATATCCCCAAGGCTTAATTACCATGCATCCACGAACTGGCGAGACCTCTGCGAGATCAGCACCTCGAATGACCTGCTGATACCACTCGGGGTAGTCTTCAGCTCTGGTGGGGGAAATCGCAGTACGTTGTTTGGGTTTAGTGCTCATATGCGGGCGGATTATAGAACGAGGATGACCACGCTCGCTATCCTTTGGTCAAGGATCCTTGTGTTGACTATGACAAATATGCCCATGACAGCCTCTCATCCCCTCCAGATAAGCCGTGTTATTGCTGCTGATATCAAGCTGAGTCACAGCATCTTTGCCCTGCCTTTTGCCCTTTTGGCGGCATTCCTGGTCGCAACCAGGACTGGTGGAAGCCCTGATTGGCTGAGATTCAGCGGCCAACTGATTCTGATCATCCTCGCCATGATTTCTGCTCGCACCGTGGCAATGCTTGCCAATCGAATCCTCGATCGAAAGATAGATGCTGCCAATCCACGCACCCAGAATCGAGCGATTCCATCGGGCAGGCTCTCTCTGAGAGATGCGGTGATCACATTGGTCGGATCGGCCCTCTTCTTCATGGTGATCTGCCTAGCGTTCGGCATCTTCTTCACAAACTGGTGGCCGCTGATCTTAGGTTTGCCAGTCTTGGCATGGATTGCTGCTTATCCACTCTTGAAACGGTGGACCTGGGCCTGCCATCTGTATCTCGGATCGGCCCTCGCACTCAGCCCGATCGCAGTAGCAATCGCCATGAATCCTGATGCACTCATGGTGCTGCCCGCTATCTGGTTCATCGCCGCAATGGTGATGTGTTGGGTTGCTGGCTTCGACATCATTTATGCACTTCAAGATGAGTCTATCGATCGCAGCCAAGGCATCTCAAGCATTCCAGCTTACTTTGGAGCATCCAAGGCGCTCTGGTTGAGTCGAATACTTCACTTATTCGCAATCATCTCTCTAATCATCGTCGCTCAGATTGAACCACTGTTCGGAATCTTATTCTGGATCGGAACAGCGCTCGTTATTGCACTCCTGGTCTATGAACACATCACGATAGCAAGATGGGGAACGAGTCGAATGGCCCTGGCATTTTTTACCCTCAATGGAATAATCAGTTGTGTTTTGGGCGCGATGGGAATCATCGACACGTTGATCAACTAATTTCATAGCCCTGGCCAACAAAATCAAGGCTTTGAAAGTGACCTATTCAGATATTGACTGGCTACTGTCAGTCGTCTCCGTTGCAACACCACGGGTCACTGGCGGCGCCGACCATCGCTCGCCCCATTCCTGATAAAGATCATGCAAGGACGCTCGCCATTCAGCTGCTGAACGCGTATTGGGGTAGGGTTCCGGAGCATAGGGTTCTTCTGCAGCCC
>CALCOW010000362.1 GCA_937899935.1 uncultured Phycisphaerae bacterium | reverse complement strand
TTATGTTTCTCCTGGACGGAGCTCCTTCTCTTATGCTCGCACTACTGCCATTTGGAATGCCTGGCTGGGCTGAAGCCCTCATCATCGTGGTCATAGGGCTGTTAATTTTTGGTCGGCGTCTCCCTGATGTGGGCCGGAGCTTGGGCCGTAGTATTGTTGAGTTCAAGCGGGGTGTTCGTGGGCTACAGGATGAAATTGAGTCAGAATCGAGGCATGGTGGTGGCGGCCAATTGCCAGATGACCCCGGCCAGCCACGGTCGGAAACTTCGAAGCCAGCAGCCAAGGCAGAACCACCCACTGGTGGCGAATCGACGGTCTAGAGTTGGTGCGATAGGGCTCGGTCCTTTGACCTGACCGTTCCTGCTCTGATCAAGCCATGTTCTGCAAATCGGTATACTCTGAAGCTTGCGTCCTTTTCGGGGCGATTAGCTCAGTTGGCTAGAGCGCACGGATCACAACCGTGAGGTCACAGGTTCGAGCCCCGTATCGCCCACTGGTTGTACTGACCGTCTTGGCAATCCGCTCTTTTGGCAGCACCCATGTGTGGTATCGCTGGATATATATCTCGAGGTCGACCTTTCAGTATCGCGCCGCATCAGGTGACCGCGATGCTCTCAGATTTGGCTCATCGTGGCCCAGATGACCGGGGGGTGCTCGTGTTGCGCCCGGGTCTTAACCTGGCTCAGCAAGGTGATGCGGAGCTTGCGAGGGAACCATGTGAGGTGCTCTTGGCGCAACAAAGACTCGCCGTGGTGGATACGAGTGAATCTGGCCATCAACCCATGTCAAGTACCGATGGCCGTTTTCATTTGGTCTATAACGGCGAGATTTATAACGCTGAAGCACTTCGAGTTGAATTGCAGAAACAGGGCGTTCAATTTCGCGGCACCTCAGATACAGAAGTGCTGCTTGCAGCTTTGCAAACATGGGGTGAAGCAGCAGTCAATCGACTTGTGGGTATGTATGCATTTGCGTTGCTTGATACACAGCGGCGGCAGGTGTTGTTAGCGCGCGATCCATTTGGCATCAAGCCTTTATACTGGACGTGCGGCCGACTTGGTGACGAACCAGTCTTTGTCTTTGCATCTGAACCGGGTACGCTTTTGCAGGTCCCCGGTGTATCACGCGAGGCCAATCGAAGTCGGGTTGCCGATTACTTGATGGGTCTGGACAGTGGAGACCTTTCTTCCACTTTCTTTGCGGATATCAGCGCCTTGCGGCCTGGACATTTGATGCGAATGAAAATTGGGGATGCTGGTGTACCTCGCCCACATCGCTTTTGGAAATTAAATATCTCGCCCACCACCCTGAGCTTCGAACAAACGGTCGAAGAAGTTCGGTCTCGCTTCTTAGGCTCTGTAGAGCGACATCTACGAAGTGATGTTCCGCTTGGCGTCGCGCTTTCTGGAGGCATCGACTCAAGTGCCATCCTGATGGCCATGCGGCACATTGCGGGTCCAAACGAAGATATACATGCCGTTAGTTATTTGGCGCGAGGCAGTGCTGTTAATGAAGAACCATGGATTGATCTAATCACCAAAGAAGCGGGGGCAATACGCCACGATGTACTTGTGCAACCTCAAGAACTCTTAGAGGATCTGCCAGGTTTCATTCGAAGCCAAGGGGAACCGGTGGGTTCGACGAGCATTTTTGCCAGCGACTGTGTCTTTCGTGGGGCTCGTGATTCGGGCCTGACGGTGTTACTTAGTGGGCAAGGTGCTGATGAACTCTTTGCAGGTTATCACGGGTATGCGCCATATCGCATGGCAGGGGCATTACGTCAGGGACAGCTCGGCGCTTGGTGGAAGCTTGGGACTAGCTGTGCCTCTGATGAAAGCTCTGCATTGAAACTAAGAGCCACAAGTATTGGATTGACACTACCGAGCTCGATCAGACGCAGTTTGCGTCGAATAAAAGCAAGGAGTGCCGAGTTGCATTCCTTTGTAGAACCCAGCTGGCGATCTTCGGCAAACGCTCATGGTGAGTTGGGTTTAGCCGGTCAGGACGGTTCAACCCCACTGAATCATCGACTGATTGACACACTCTTCTGCTCGAGTATTCCAGATCTGCTGCGCTATGCTGATCGCTGTTCCATGCGGCATTCCATTGAATGTCGCGTACCTTTTTTAGAGACAGACTTAGCCAACCTGGCGCTTTCTCTACCAGATCAAGCATTGATTGCATCCGATGGCACAACCAAACAAGTCTTCCGAGAAGCGATTCGTCCATTTGTTCCGGATGCGATCGTTGATCGGCGCGATAAGCTCGGTTTTCCAACACCCGAAGCACAGTGGATGGAAACACTAGCCGTTTGGGTAGGTGACACACTTGATTCCGTCAACATACCAGAGGGGCTCCCTATTGATGTTGCTGCGGTGCGACAAGACTTTGAAAAAGTCCGTGCAGGTAAGTCAAACTATTCGTGGCGATTCTGGCGTGTCATCAATCTCATCAAATGGGCGGAGACTTTTGATATCGAATTTTCTCAGCCAGCATCCAGACAACAGGCGTCTTCTATCGCTTAAGAAGTCGGTACTTATAGAGACGCAACAGGTGTCTGAGGTAGAGCCATTGCTGGCGGAAGGTGAGCTTGCTCTCACCAGCGGCACGATCGACAAAAACAATTGGTACTTCCGCTATGCTTTTGATTGAGCACTTGACCATGAGCTCAAGGCCAATCTTATAGCCTAAGGGGCTCAGTTGATGAGCACGTTCTAGTGTCTGTTGATGCAGTGCAAAGAAGCCGGACATGGGATCCTTGGCCTTGACGAGCGGTCGAGCCATCCAGGTTGCGATGAGGCTATTGAGTTTGCGAAACCAGCCCCAGTGCGGATCCGTGCTGCCGCCTGGCACGTAGCGCGACCCAATTGCCATTTCTGCTCCATGCTCGAGGTGATCAACCAAGGCCTTGATCTGTTCGGGTGGATGGCTCAGATCAGCATCCATGACCACCAGGATATTGCCTGAGGCGTGATGAAAGCCATCAATAACGGCGGGGGCTAACCCCCTGTTTGTCTTCCTGACAATGACCCGAGCCCATTCAAAATTCGTGCGATTGACCGCTTCGCCAAGCCCATCCTGACTATCATCATCCATGAACAATACTTCCCATTTCAAGCCATGGACTTCCCGCGCTTCTGCAATTCTCTTGAGCAGGTTCGGAGCGTTTATGGCCTCCTGGTAAGTGGGGATAATGATGGATATTTGTGGCATAGATGGACATGCTCAGGTGGAATAACGACAAATTTTTGATGAAGTTCCCGCTAAGAAATTACTTACAAAATGAGGTGGCTGTACTTTTCAGATCAAAAGGGCCCATCACGGTCTGCATAGAAGCACTTTCATCTGGCATGGCAACATAATGCAAACAAATCAGGCCTATACTTCGCGCAATATAGGAAAAAGGAAAAAATGACGAATCAGCAGATCATAATCGTTGAAGACGAGCCAGAAATTGCAGAGCTCATTGAGTTGCATGTGAAGCGAGAAGGATATTCAACTCAAATCATCGGCAATGGCAATGACGCACTCGTGAAGATCAAGGAGACGCCTCCCGATCTCATTCTACTCGACCTCATGTTGCCAGGAATGAGTGGTCTCGAGGTCTGCCGTGCTTTGCGGTGGGAAGAAGCCACGCGAGAACTCCCGGTCATTATGGTCACTGCTCGTGGTGAAGAGGCCGACATCGTTGCTGGGCTCGAGATAGGTGCTGATGATTATGTGACCAAGCCTTTCAGTCCACGGGTCTTGATCGCTCGTATTCGGAATATCTTGCGGCGACGAAGCAAGCCTGGTCATGATCACTCTGTGGATACCTCGCAAATTCTTTTTGGTGGCCGTTTGTCAATCGATACCGATCGCCACGAAGTACGAATTGATGGGAAATCGTGTGATTTGACAGTCACAGAGTTTCGTATTCTTCAATACCTCTGCGATCGGCCTGGCTTTGTCAGAACGCGGCACCAGATCATCCAATCAGTGCATGGGGTGACTGCTGTTCTATCTCCTCGTACCATAGATGTGCACATCACCTCTCTCCGTCGTAAAATGGGTGATCTTGGAAAGTGTATCGATACGATTCGTGGTGTTGGATACCGTTTGGATGAGTGGAGTCCTGACGAAGAGGAGTAGGTTTAATGGAGCGTCGTCCGAGGACACTGCTTTGGCAGATGGGCCTCCTTCTGATGGCGATCCAAGTACTGATTGCCATTGTTATTGGCGTCGTACTCGTTAGCGAAGCTCGCCATTTCTACGAAGAAGAACGAGTTGAAGAGCTCAAGCAATTGACGCCATGGACCACAGCTTTCATCGAAAGCACCGGCCTTGAATCCGCCGCCCTACAGTCTGCCGTAGATCGTATTTGTGCCCAGACGCCTGGACTTCGTATCACTGTCATTGCGAGTGATGGCAAAGTGATCGTTGATAGTCTGGAAAGTGCGAGTGCGATGGATAATCACCGGTTTCGTCCTGAAGTCGCGGTCGCAATCGAAGAGGGTTCCGGCCATATCAGTCGCTTTAGCTCGACGCTAGAGCAAGATATGTTGTACTACGCGGTCGTCGTCACCAACGAAAATAAAGAGCCTCTCTTTGTTGTACGTACGGCGGTTTCTATGCAGGTCATCAATACACGCATTACAAAACTCACCACATTTATCGCTGGTGTGCTTCTTGTTTCCTTGATCATCACGCTGCTTGGTATCTACCTCGTATCAAGTTGGCTAAGTCGTCGAGTCAGTTTCTTAGTTCGAGGCGGCCGGCGTTTTGCGTCTGGGGCGCTCAATCATCGTATTGAGCTACCTGGAATCCGTGAACTTGATTTGTTGGCTGAATCACTCAACCAAATGGCTTCTGAACTTGAGACACGTATGGAAATGCTCCAGGTTCAACAAGGAGAAGTACAGGCCATCTTGCAGTCAATGAGTAATGGAGTCATTGCGCTTGATCTTGAGGGGCATGTACTAAGCATGAATCGCGCGGCATTGACGATGTTAGAGCTCATGGGGCGCGAAGTGCGAGGTCACCTCTTAGAGGAGTTTGTAAGAGACCCAGCACTCGATGGTTTTGTTCGTTTGGCTTTGGGGAGAGCGGAACACCAGTTCTCAGAACTCAAACTGAGGTCACTTGGCGGGCGGGTGATGGAAGTCACAGGGGAGCCACTATTCGATTCTGAAGATCAGGTTTCAGGTGTGCTGATTTTGCTAAATGAAATTACTCATATTCGCCAGCTTGAACGCATTCGCACGGACTTTGCGGCCAATGTTTCGCATGAGCTAAGAACGCCAATCATGTCAATCCAGGGATATGCAGAACTTGTACGTGAAGAAAAAGATCCAGAGCAGCGCGACAAGTACATGGAGATCGTTCTGCGCAACATCCGACGTCTTTCTGCGATCATTGAAGACTTGTTGTCGCTTGCTCGACTGGAAGAACCGGGAAGTTCAAGAGGTCTAGAGAGAGAGTCTTTGGTTGTTTATGAACTATTGCATGGTGTGCGACGTGATTGCATGGAGCAGGCTCAGTTACGTTCAATTGATATTTCAGTTGAAGTTGCGTCGGAACTGAAAGTGGAAGGTAATCGAGAGTTGCTTCATCAGGCTCTCGCAAATCTCCTCATCAATGCTGTTCGCTATAGTGAGCCAGATGACGAAGTCATGCTTTTGGCTAACAAATCTCCAAACGGACAGATCGTGATCGCCGTCAGTGACACTGGTCCAGGAATTGCCAAGAAGCACTTGTCTCGAATCTTCGAGCGTTTCTACCGTGTTGATAAAGGGCGGAGTCGGCAGATTGGAGGCACTGGCCTTGGCTTGGCGATCGTGAAACATATTGCCAGAGTTCATGGCGGGTCGACTGATGTTGTCAGTGAAGTTGGCGTTGGCAGCCAATTTAGCATCTATTTGCCAGCCGGTTATTAGAATTCTTGAGGCCCATTAATAAGGCCGCCAGGATCTCTATCATTGGGGCCACTTTCAGACCAGAAGTTTGTTTCATGAGATAATGGTTGTCTGTGGGGGCCGTGCGTTCGCTCTGAATGATGACCTATGGCACAATATGGTTTACGGGCAACTTTACTGTTTACACGAGGAGCGAACAATGATGAGTCAGGCCAGGGCCTATCACCGTCACCACCTAAGGCTTACCTATGCGACAGCCGTGATAAGCATGATGCTGGCGCTCGTAGGGTGCAAGAATCAAACCGTTTCACCAACAACCCAACCGAGCGATACATTACCGAATGTCGATAAAGCAAGCGTTGAACCAATTTCCAGAGCAATCACTGTTTTGCAAGGGGCGCTTGTGCATTTGCGTAATGAGGCAACCCAACTTCAAATTGTTGGGCGTCAGTTGTCAAAGAGTGAAGAAAAGACAATTGCATCAGTCATGCAGTTTGAGCAGTTAATCGAGAGAGTAACAATTGATCTTGAAGGCGCGGCCGCCAATATGGGTGTCGCGACTGTTTCTATGATTTCTGGGCCACCACCAGATCATATGGTTCGAGGTGGTTTGGTTGATGCACGTGACGATGTTCAAAAAGCGATCAATGAGCTTCAGCAAGGTGCATCCTCAATACAAGTTGTTGGTCGATCTTTGAGTCAGCAAGAAATAGCACTGGCTGCGGCCATGGATACTGCTGCTTTGCAGTTAGAGTCTGGTTTAGTAAATCTACACGAGACAACAAATTTAGGCACAGGTTCTGACTTTGATGGCATGGGCCAGGAGCCATAAGCAAATCGAACGAAGTACGCCTTGAGGGAAGAGAGTCTGAAAATGCGAACGACGAAGCTCATCGTATTACTGTTGTTCGGGATCATGCCAAGTGTGGCGTTTTCTGACCAGGAAGATGTCCAGACGGTTCGACCTTCGTCCAAGACCTCAAAGCCCAATGTTGTTTACATTTTGGCTGATGATCTTGGTTATGGAGAGTTGGGCTCTTATGGTCAAGAATTGATTCAAACCCCAAATATTGATCGGTTAGCCCAGCAAGGTATGCGGATGACGCAACATTATTCAGGTAGCACTGTATGTGCGCCGTCACGTTGTGTTTTGCTGACAGGTATGCATACCGGTCATTCGATTGTGCGCGATAATTGGGAGAATGGTGGGTGGGGGCCAGATCAACCAGAGGGCCAATATCCACTTCCGTCAGGAACCGAGACGCTTGCTCGGCAGCTGCAGGCACAGGGCTATCGAACTTCGGCGATTGGAAAATGGGGACTGGGTGGCCCTGGGACATCTGGTCATCCGAATCAGCAGGGGTTTGATCACTTCTACGGCTATCTCTGTCAAAGAAAAGCGCATAACTATTACCCAACACATCTCTGGCGAAACTCAGAGAAGATCATGCTTGAGGGCAATGACTATTTCAAAGCGCATCAGAAGATAGCAGAGCCGCTTGAAGACACAGCGATGTATGAGCGTCAATATGCACGAGAGCAATATGCGCCAGACTTGATGATTGATGAAGCAGTTGCGTTTATTAAAGAGAGTGGTGGGAGGCCATTTTTTCTTTACTACCCGAGCCCAATTCCTCATGTTGCACTTCAAGTTCCTGAAAAAGATCTAGAGTCCTATCCAGAATCATGGGATGCTGAACCCTATCTTGGCCAGAAGGGCTATCTGCCTCATTTGCGTCCGCGGGCAGCCTATGCAGCCATGATTACAAGATTAGATACCGAGGTCGGTAAGATTCTTGATCAACTCGAAGCCCAAGGTATTGCGGATAACACAATCGTCATCTTTTCGAGTGATAATGGACCTACTTATGCAGGTGGTGTGGATTACGATTTTTTCAATAGCGCCGGTGGTCTACGCGGATTAAAGGGATCACTGTGGGAGGGTGGTATTCGTGTGCCAATGATTGCTCGTTGGCCCGGTAAGATTCCAGCCAACGAAACCAGTGATCATGTCAGTGGTTTTCAAGACGTGATGCCAACCGTTCTTGAGCTCGTTGACGCGCCTGCCGCCAAAAAGACTGATGGCGTGAGTTTTGCAGCGGCATTACAGGGCGAAGCGCAGGAGGCCGGTAGCCCATTTCTTTACTGGGAGCGAAATGGCCGCCAGGCGGTCAGGATGGGGCAATACAAAGCAGTCCGCACCGGGATGGCCAAAGGGAAAACCAGGTTCCAGTTGTTTGACCTTGAGCTAGATCCAGCCGAAACGACTGACATTTCAAAGCAACTTCCTGAAGTATCCGAGACGATTACAAAGATCATGGATCAAGAGCGCACGGTCTCAGCAGTCTTTCCAATGGATGGAGTTGATCCAGCTTTATCGCCCGATGCTTGAGCCTGTACTTTTGATAGAAGCGCGGTGGTCAATACGCTTGGGTTGATACTAGACCGCGGGTCTATTGCGATTCTCTTGGAAAAAGTTGATTTGTGATACGGCTTGATCGCGCATGACCTGCAATGATTTGCCGCCTGAGACCAATTCCTCCAGTTCACCCTCGAGAGAGTTGAGGCCATCCATACGAGGATCATCTGGTGCCCAGTTACTTGATTGTTCTTTCAGCCAGTTCACCTGCGTACGGGCCTGTGTTCCTAACTGAGCGATGCGGTCAAGCGAGTTCACAAGGGTCTGCCATTGCTGAATAGCATTATCAGAATTAGTGCGCCAAATCTGGACAGAAGGACCAGTGAATCGCCATCGTGATCGACTCCAGGTTCTGACGTATCGAGACCGGTACCTCACATTTCTGGGGTCGGCCTGTCTTGCGAAATACTCCTGTCGTGGCACGTCACTAATTAAGTCTTGTGCCGAAGAAATAAGGTTGAAAGCAGTCCCGAACGTTGTATCAATTTTACTTTCACTTTCAGCCCGTCTTGAAACCGCAGCAGCCATCAGTGCTGCCCCAGAGGTTTGGGCAGGCCTAAATGTGCTATAGCCAAGGGTGCGTCCAAGTCCTTCCATGCCATCTTTGAGTTGCTTGGCAAGACCGGCTTTGATCGCTGCATCTGCTGTGAGTCCCAGTGCTTCGGTGAGGTCGATGTGTTCAACAGTCGCCGGCGCATCGGGTCGTGTGTTAGAGGCCCGTATCTGACCAGAATCAGTTTTCCATGCGTAGAGATCGACATTCGGATCGATCATCGCGTCGATCACTGCCTTCCACTGCGGCTTGTCAGCAACCAACCTGCGATACAGGTTTTGCTGACTTCTCAGCGCCTGCTCGGTATTTCCTGAATCGATCGTCCATGCTGCGTGAAACTCGAGAACGGTTCCTGCTGGACTTGGATCAGCAATGAAGATGTGCTCACAGGTCAGTAGTATTCCCAGGGCTGGCCCGATGCATTTCGTGACAATACCGATTCGTTGATAGCGATCATCAGTCTGTTCAATGATGTCGATGATGCGTTTCGCTTCTATCTCACTGCCGCCGTCAGTGTCAAAGGTGAGGATCAGACAGTTATTGCTGCGGTCAGATCCCGCGATTCGAAGAGTCTCCGAGAACCCATCGGCGAGCGTATCGATGCCAATTTGTCCATCGACTGGAATCGTGATGTAACGCCCGTTGGTCTGTTGTGCCTGGGCTTGGGATGGTAGGTAAGCCAGGGCGGACAGGATGAGAAGGGAGAGGCATATGAGGGTGTTTTGTTTGAGCTTATTCATGTCAACAGAGTACACGTATCTGACATGAATATCTGCAGAAGCGCGCGTATTCTTCCGAAGAGGCTTCTTGGCCACCTCGGCGCTCTTTTTGGTCGGTGTCGTTCTCGCCAATTGCAGCCAAAGACCCTCTCTGTCAGGTTGCCGTTAAGAAGATCGCTCAAGGCCAGTAGGGGCCGCTGAGCTGACTTCAGTTGAATGCGGCTTCTTCCGCTGCTGTCATCGGTCGGCGGCTGGTTGGACGACTGATCGACTGGTGATGTACATCCCCACCAGACGTGCAACGATCACAGCCAGGTACAACTGCCCAAAAATGGCTTCAATGGCTGCGGTACTTCGTGTTGCTTGCGAGTTTGGGAAGATGTCGCCATAGCCAAGAGTGGTGAGCGTTGTGATACTGAAGTACCCAAGCACACCATACTTCTCTCCCTGAAAAATAATGTCACTACTCTTGAAGGTGGTCCCTTCCCACAAGGACAAACCTTCAGGATTATATTGCAGCAATATCGAGTAAATAGAAGCAAATATTGCAGCCATTAAAATGTAACCGCAGCATGCACCTGCCAATGTTTCAAGGGTCACTTGTCGGTCAGAGAAGACATCGTACTCCACAATAATGAAGAGCCCAGTCAAGAAAAAGAGTGCAAAGAAGTTTGCCGTTATTGCAGACCAATCGTTCATTCCGAAATGATGAAGTAGTTCAAGTACGACAGCACACAAAGCCAAAATACTTAGTGTGTATACCGCGATCCGACTTCGGCTGACAGCAAATATGCCAGCCAGCAGAACAAATAAGCTCAGTAGTGCGCTGAGTCGAAGTGTGAATACAGTAAAGCTTGAAAGAAGTGGGGCGATGATTAGTAGAACGAGTAGCGCTGCGAGCAGCCACATGTATCCACCGATATGAATTGAGGGAAGGTGTGAGAGAAGCCGGTGTTTTCTTGCAGAATGTTCCATAACCGCTCTATCGGCGATGATGGTGGCAATCGCTCCAGATCATTTGCTGGTCAGTGGCACAAATCGGACACGAATCGATGTCATAGACTTCGGTTCATTGTCCGGACCTTTGTCATATATCATCAATTGCTGATGGCCATCAGCATGTCGAATTGGTGCAATTAAACGCCCTCCGATGGCAAGCTGGCTCCAGAGGTTTTTTGGTATTTCCGGGGCCGCGCATGAAAGCACGATCGCTTGGAATGGGGCCTCGGTGGGCCATCCTTCATGTCCATCACCACACCGGGTGTGGACATTGTTGTAGTGCAGCTCTTTGAGATTTTTGTGGGCACTCTCAGCAAGTGGTTGGATGATCTCAATGGTGAACACAGATTGGGCAATATGTGAGAGTACGCCTGCTTGATATCCACATCCTGCGCCAATTTCTAGGACGCGCTGCGGATGCGTCGCGGCCACAAACTGTGTTATTAATCCAACGACATAGGGTTGAGAGATGGTCTGGCCAAAACCAATGCTGTGCGGCCGGTCAGCCCAAACTTCATTCGCAGGTACAGAGGGAATAAAGGCGCCACGTGGTGTTGCATGTATTGCGGAAATGGTTGTGGGATCGGTAATCGGCGATCTGCCATCAGTGGGTTTGACGAGTTGCTCGTCAATGGCTTGAATTCGAACTTGTGCACAGACACGATCAGACGTGTTTCGTGTCATGTGTTGGAATCCATGTCTTCGAGAATTCCTAACATCGCATCAATGAGAATGTTGGCAGAATGATCACTCATAAGTGGCGCCATCCAACCGAAGGTAAAATGAAGTTCGCCGTTTGGCAGTGTCAGCACTAGGATCACGAGCGGACAAGCGCCACCGCAAACATTGGCCATGAAATTAAGGTGCTCGATTGTAAAGCGACCGTGTTCTTTTTCAAAACTTAGGTATCCAAGATTCGTAATCGTTGCGCCGTGTTCAAACACAGCGGAAGTGGCAGACCAACTATTTGCGATATCACGAATTTCTTCAGATGTAAATTCCATTGGCCATGTCTGTAATCGAGGGATATTTTGCTCTAATATTTCATGATAATCGCATGCCAACATCCAAGGATCTGCATCTGGAGCAACGCCAGGTTGTGCGGTTGGAACGAGGCTGACAGATAATGACATCTCATGTCTTGATCGCGGTATCTTGCATCTGTTTCGCAAATCAACTGGTGTCGAGAGGTCAAGATTGATCGTCTTTCCTAGAAAACGTGCTGTCGCGATTTGATTGGCCGCTGCGATCACGCCCTGTAAGGTTGTACCTTTTTCATGGGCAAGATCTCTCAGTCTCGCGACTCTATCGGGAGTCAGTTGTTCAAAACGAGTATGAACGGATCGTGATTCACATGGAACGTACTTGTCCATAGGCCAGTGTGTGGGTGTTGGTATTGGTTTGGCAAGCTCTTCGCTACTCGCCATAAAATCTTCGAGCGTTATTGCTGGTTGGATACTTTGTTCAATAGGCTCTGGAATTGCAAAGCTATCTTGATTAATGGGTATATCTCTCTCCATGCGCGCGGCCACCGATAGGAAATCATCAATAAGCATCGCTGCGCTTAGGCCATCTGTGATCGAGTGGCTAATTTTGAGCAGCAGCCACCAGCGTTGAGGATCGCCTAGAGGTGAAGGTCTAAACATCGTTGAATGCCAAAGTGATCGATGCTGTTTGATTGGTTCATTGAGGTGTCGATTAAAGGAAGCCCGCGGCTCTTCGCCAGTTGGCGAATCCAAAATTTCGATCACAATATCCTCAAAAACAACGTCTTCAACAAATGACAATCGGTCATTGTCGCGATTGACTCGACATCTCAAGAACGGATGTTTTTGATAGAGCAGCTTCCAGGTATTTTGAAAAATCTCCGGGGACATAAGTCCATGGATACTTGCGATGCCCACCATCTGGGATGCGCCTGGAAATATCTCGAATACTTCGGTCAGTACAGATTCAAAGAAACCTAAGGGGCGAACTTGTTTAGATGGCAGCTGCTTATGTGATGGTTTTTGTATTGACATATCTTTAGGTTATTGAGCATGCTCTGATTGGCGAATCGACAAGGGAAGCATTAATCCAACTGATGGCAGGCACAGCTGATCGGTACATGGCTGGTAAGTCAGCATCAGTCTTGGCGTTCCAGTCATGGTGCCAGTGTGCTGAATAGTCACTGGTAAGGTGACCTTGCCTTTGTATATTCTGAGTTCACTTCGATAGAGTTCGCCTTCAGGGTAGTCCACGCTTATGGCAAGCCCTTTACTTCCAACGATTCGAATTTCTGTCGGTACAAGCCTCGGGTCGCCTGGTTTGTGCGCGTTCAGATGCATGCCCGAACGAATACTCAATTCAACATCAACGGTGGCAGATTGTCCTTTGTCGATCGTGATGGTCTTCGGGCTGATGTGAACTTCAAGCGGTAGTTCATCTCGAGCGTCTGCGACGGCATCTGGAGCAATTCCATCGCCCTGGGCTTGGTAAAAGTGATGTAGAGCGAGCATGGTCAGAGGATGACCTCGTAGTTGACGCATCGCAGGTACGGAGAGCATATCGATGGTTGCGAGCCCATCTTGTACATACGCTTGCTCGCTTGTGAGATCAGCCAGCTTGGCGAGGTTGTTGGCCATAACGGCATTCGGGCTCGGAACGGCGCCGTCTCTAAACACTCGGCTACGGACAAAGAGATCTGATTGATCAGAGAGGGTGTCGTAGTAGCCTCCGCTGGTCTTATCCCAAAATTGGTTTTTGGCTTGTTGGGTTAAGGCGATCGCCATTTCAAGATACGTATCATCTCGCTTGATTTCATAGAGCGACAGCAAACCTTGGATGAGATAGGCGTAGTCTTCAAGAAAACCATCGATTTGAATAGATCCATTGTGATAAGTTCGCCAGAGTCTGCCATCTTCTTTCATCATGTTGTTGCGTAAGAAGGCTACGTTGGCTTCGGCAGCATCTAAATAGGCGCGGTTTCGCAACGCCCTTCCTGCTTCGGCGAATGCCCAGATCATCAGTCCATTCCAGGCCGTGAGTGTTTTGTCATCAGTGATCGGTTGCAGGCGTTGATAGCGCGCCGTGAGCAGTGCCTTGTTGACACGAGTCATTCGCCGTTGAAACTCACTGCCTGAAATCCCAATCTCTGCAGCGAGTTTGACTGGTGTTTCAGGAAGGTTGAGGATATACGTCGGTTCGTCTTCTGGGTGATGTGGATCAACAAAAAATGGCGGGCGATCAAGACCGTACGCGACGATGGCAAAATCGATGTCTTCTTCGAGATCTGCATTCTTAAGGGCTTCTTCGATTTGTGTTCGGGTCCAAACGTGCGTTCCGCCTTCACGATGGGCCGCTTCCGCATCCTGCGCGCTAAAGAACCGCCCATCAGCAGCGGTCATTTCTCGTAGCACATAATCAAGAATTTCGCGTGTGATCTCAGCGTAGTAATCGTCGCCAGTGAGCTCATAAGCTCGTGCATAAATCACTGCGAGCTGTGCATTGTCATACAACATCTTCTCGAAGTGTGGAATCAGCCACTGTCGATCAGTGCTGTAACGATGAAATCCTCCAGCGACTTGATCGTAGATGCCACCCATGGCCATACGATCAAGTGTGAATAAAAGAGCAGACTGCACATCAGGGCGGTCCCATCCCGCCTCCATGAGAAAAAGGAGACTTGATGGCAAAGGGAACTTTGGCCACCGCCTTTGAAAGCCTCCAAAAGACTGATCAAAATTCGCCATGAAGTCGTCCATAGCACTGGTTAAGTGTGCCTGATTGATGCGCACATTACTCTTTGGGCTGGCATATTCCTGTGCGACTAATTGGGCGATGTTATTCGCTCGACTTAGGACAGTCGGTCTTTGATTGTTCCACTCGCTGTTGCGCTTGGCGAGAACTGAAAGAAAGCCCTCTCGCTGGCCGCGTGTCTCTTTGGGAAAATAAGTCCCGCTGAAAAAAGGTTTTCTCTCAGATGGTTCAAGAAAGATATTCAACGGCCAGCCACCACGATTTGACATCACGTGTGTGGAAGTCATGTAAAGCTGATCGACATCGGGGCGTTGTTCTCGGTCGACTTTGATGGGTATGAAGTGCTCATTGATATAGGCAGCTACTTCATCATCTTCAAAACTCTCTCGTTCCATCACATGGCACCAATAGCACGTGGCATAGCCAATGCTCAAGAGGATCGGTTTATCTTGGGTAATGGCAGCGTCAAAGGCCTCTTGTCCCCAGGGATACCAATTCACTGGGTTGTGCGCGTGTTGTAAGAGATAGGGGCTGGTTTCTTTGATCAGGCGATTGGTGTGGGCATGTCCTTGGCCACCAGCCTCAACAAGTCGCGGTTGATAGATTAATTCCTTATCCTCAGATTCGTGTTGGCTAGAGGATGTCGCAATAGATGTTGCACCGACGGCGCTTAGGATGATCAGTGAAAAAAAACTAAGCACGAATGGCGTCATCTTGCCTGTTTTGTTCATAGCAATGGCTACGTTTCCTGGTGTTCGAGGGTTCGAAACATCCGGATCGTAGAATCTCATCTATCCAGTTTTCTCTGCTTCGTTTTCCATCTCCTCGGCCTTTTTCTTCGCTTGTCCGATGGCGGCTTCGATCGC
>CALCOW010000361.1 GCA_937899935.1 uncultured Phycisphaerae bacterium | reverse complement strand
TTGTGTTGACGATGCCACGGCAGGGCTGATTTGCACCGACACGCTCACCGTTGATCAATGCGCGGGTGTTGGTGGTGAGTACCTGGGTGACGGAACACTCTGTGAGAATGAGCAGTGCATCCCGAGTAGACTTCGGGGCGCCTGTTGTATCTCGAATACGATGTGCTATGACGACTATGATGAGGCTTCCTGTTTGTCAGAGTTCGGCGAGTTCTTAGGGGCCGGTTCGACATGCGACAATGAGGGCGATGCTTGCGTGCCCGGGCCGCCTGGAGCCTGTTGCTACGATACTCAGTGTTATCAGCTCACCTTTCTCGAATGTGAGAAAAATGGCGGTCTCTGGTCAGGCGGTGATTGTTGGGAGTGTTCTTGCTGGCCATGCGGCGCGTGTTGTGACGGCTCTTCTTGTCAAGAGGATGTGACACAGGATGGTTGCAATTCTATTGGTGGACAGTGGTACGAAGGAGCATTTTGTTTTCTTGAACCGTGCCCAGTATGTCCAGGTGATATCAACGGTGACTGGGTGGTCGACACGGCTGACTTCTCTGAGTTCCTGATTCAGTTTGGCCAGAGTGGTGCCAATCTGTCGGCAGATCTTGATGGCGATCAAGATGTCGATGTTGAAGACTTCTCTGAGTTTTTAATCAACTTTGGTAACACCTGCGCTGGCTGAACCCGCTCAGTGAAATCAATGGCACAAGGCCACCGCTCGGCACCATCCAGCGCTGGCATGAGCAATTTTCACAGGCAAGCAAGAAATCCAGAAACCATGTGAGGCAGGTAATCGATCGAGATTGGCTAGTTTTTCAATCTGACAATACTCACGCGTGATGCCTGCAAAGTGTGCTGGCCAGATGTGGCGCCCATCGCCTGTTTTTGAATAGTCTTCCTTCATGGCATTAAAGGGTCGGTCAATGGTATACGCATCGATGCCGATGACACGAACGCCCTGTTGCACAAGCCACAACACTCCATCGCGTCCCAATCCAGGTTGATTGAAGTATTCGATCGAGTCAATTCGCTGGTCAGCCCCTGTCCAAAGTAAGACGATGTCACGTTCTTTGAGGGTGTATTCCAGTCGCTGCAAGGCTTGCTTTAGGTCATCAACGGTAATCTCTTGCCCAGCTTCTTTGTGTCTCATGTCAATGCGAACACCTGGAGCGAAACACCACTCAAGTGGAACTTCGTCAATACGACGAGCGGGGCGCCCTTCAGATTCTGGATGGTAGTGGTAGGGGGCATCCACATGGGTGCCGGTGTGCGTCGTTGCCTGAATGTTTTCGAGGGCCCATCCTTTGCCTTGAGAATAGACAAGATCTTCCTTCGAAATGCCAAAGCACTCTTGTATTTGCTCGAGGCCTTGGCCCTCGTGGTTCACATATTCAATGGAAGGGGGCCAGGGTTCACTGACAGCAGCATCTTGAAGTGGAACAGATAAATCAATGATTTGCAGGTGATCAAAGCTTTCTAACATCTGTGGAATCCTAAGGATCGTTGTGTCAAGGTGCTCCTTGAACCCATGTCTCATACCGTTGAGCAGTATCACCAAGAGGTTGGGCGCTTAAGTGCAGATCACTAAGCAGATGAGAATGAGGCCGGCGAAAGCGCAGGCGACTTGTCTCAGTGACCGTGCCAATGCTAGTTTCTGGCGTCGTTACTCGGTGGTCTTGGTTTTGGGGCTAATGGCTCTGATCAGATCGCAGCGAATCTCAAAGTGATAAAGAGTAGTGGTCGTGGTGCTCTTATCACCCTCTTCGTGAGGGACCAGAATCGATTTCTTTTTGGTCACAACCTTCTTTTCTTCGGTCAGTAGGGTTTCGCAGCTGAGCTTGATGATCGTGGTCGATTCCATCTTCACCGGCTTTTTGCCCGCCGATTCGATCTCAATCCACTCGAGCTCTTGGCCTTCATAGGGCTTCCACTTGGTGCATGGGCAGGATGACTGATTCTGGCAACCAAAGACGAGGCCGCATCCGATCGCGAGTATGGCGAGGATGAGCAGCGCCGTTCTAAACATACATCCATTTCCCATTTGGCTGGCTCCTTGTGCTGCGCCTAGTCTAACTGAGTCTGGGCGTTGAGTCATGTTACCAGCTTCAAGGTAGGACGTTCGCCGTACGGAGATGTGGTAGCTATGTTAAGAGTAAGGGAGCACTACGATGACAAAAGAGAGCCGTATCGAATTACTGGAAACGCAAGTCAGAATACTGAAACGATTGTTCTGGGGCTTGGGGTGTTTAATGATTGCTGGTCTTGCTATTGCGGCAACAAGCCTTCAAAGCATTCCGGAAGTTCTTACGGCAAAAAGATTTGCCGTCGTCAATGACGAGGGTCGGGTTACAGCAAGGCTCTATTCAGACGAGAACGGAGGTGTGTTGTATCTCTTTAATAAGGATGGAACCCGCACTTCAGCATTGGCCGCACTGCCCAATGGTGGGGGGGCATTGGTCATCAACAGTCAGCAAATGAAACCCGTGGCGGTATTAAGCGCCAAAGACGATGCTGGTGCTTTCTATCTGCTCGATAAAGATAAAAAGCCAACCTTTGCAGCGCCATAGGTCAGGTGCCATCAACAAGACTTATCATTTCAACAGCGTTATTCGGAAGGCGATGGCGGTGTCTCGCTGGGAGGACTGGATGTCCTGTCTCGCTTGATTGAGTGTATGCCTGAGCAGAGTATGGAATGCTCGACGGTATTCCAAGTATTGTCAGAGCCGATCGGTTTGCCATCGAGCGTGACCATAAAACGTAGTGCTTCGCAGTCTATGGAAGTAATTTTTGCATGCTTAATAAGTAGATCAAGATTGTCATCGGTGTCATGATCTCTAAAGTCAGATTCAGCGGTCGAAAGGCCACTGCCGGAGTAGGTCCCTTTTATATTGACCTGTTGATTTGCAAATTTGTTCCATCGCTCACAAGGGCATTTCTTGCTCTTGCTGCACCCAAGGAGTACAGCCGCACCAATTGAAATCAAGGCAAGGGCAATGAGTAAGCATTTGATAAGGTATGTCATAGAGATTCTCCTACGCGGGTCCATATTGTACAGTGATCATTAAGAAATCCCAATACCTAGTGTTGTATGCAAGAATCTGCTGTTAGAAAAGGAGTCATACGATGACGGATGAAAGTCGTATACAAGCATTAGAAGTCGAGATGCGTACGTTACGCACGAGTCTTCGCAAAAAGGCGAGGTATGGTCAGTTTCTTCTTTGCGGATTGGCTTGTGTCTTGGTGTCTGTTGTTGTGGTATCAGCAACAAGCCGACAGAGTATTCCTGAACTTATAAAGGCCAGGCAATTTCAAGTCATCAACGCAGCAGGCCAAACAGTGATAGAGCTTGCGGCAGATAAGCCGAGCGCCATGATGACCATGAGGGGCAATGCTGGAAACACCGTGCTGACACTCGGTAAAGGTCTAGCGGGGTACACAGGTCTGATTATAAAAAATAGAGATGAGATTCCAGTGGCCATTTTTGGGGTAGGTAAGAGAAAGTTCGGTCAGTTGAGCCTCGGTAGCGCTGACGGCAAGCTTGTGGTCCGGCTTCCAGACCCTCAGCAAGAGCAAGCACCACCAGACAGTTGAAGGCCTTTCAGGTGATCTTGATGGCGATCAAGATGTTGATGTTAATGACTTCTCTGAGTTCTTAGTTAACTTCGGCAACGACTGCAATGCGCCGACACGCTCGGCACCGGTCACTCCACAGCCAACGAAGTCGCCCAGGACGCCGTCCTCAGTGCCCGTGCGCTAAGGAAACAACATCAATCATCGGCTGCAATGTTGG
>CALCOW010000360.1 GCA_937899935.1 uncultured Phycisphaerae bacterium | reverse complement strand
CGAATCGCAAGCGTAGGCACGCTCAATCGCCACGGTTCCTTGCGAAGCGATGGCGGCACCGCAAGGATTCGTGTGTTTGACCACAGCAGCGACGGCCACATCAGGGTTGACGCTATGAAGATCACGCACCACCTCGAGTGCGGCTGATGCATCCAGCATGTTGTTGTAACTCAGGGGCTTGCCATGCCGACTTTGGGCAGAGACAACCCCGGGCTCAGGCGCCGAAGAATCGATATAAAGCGCCGCCTTTTGATGAGGATTTTCACCATAGCGAAGGGTCTGTTCGAGCGTGTAGGC
Organism: uncultured Phycisphaerae bacterium; assembly: GCA_937899935.1. GTDB lineage: Bacteria > Planctomycetota > Phycisphaerae > Phycisphaerales > SM1A02 > JAQWNP01. The sequence continues at coordinate 3,663 of CALCOW010000360.1, read as the reverse complement.
GATACGAAGCGTCTCTGGCATCGGTTTTGGAGAGACCTCACTCATCCAGCCACTAATGGCGGTGTCGTATTGCGCGGTTCGTGTGAATGCGGCTGCGGCAAGACGCCTGCGTAGCTCTAAGGTGGTCTGGCCATCATTACTGCTGAGCTCGTTGACCACAAAGTCATATTGTTCAGGGCTTGTGATGACCGCGACTGCATCAAAGTTCTTTGCAGCCGATCGAACGATCGTTGGGCCACCAATATCAATCTGCTCAATGGCTTCAGCACTCGAGATATTGTCTTGCATGATGGTCTGTTCAAAGGGATAGAGATTCACGCAAACCAAATCAATTGGTGCTCCACCGAGCTTCTCAAGAGCGGCCATGTGTGTTGGCATGTCCCGTTTGGCCAGTAAACCTCCATGAATCACAGGGTGTAAGGTTTTGAGGCGGCAATCCATCATCTCTGGTAGGCCTGTGATCTGTTCAATTGGAGTCACACGGATGCCAGCTTTTTGGAGCGCCTGTGCAGTGCCTCCAGTCGAGATAATCTCTGTACCCATTTCTTCTAAGGCACGGGCGAAGGGAATGAGATCTCGCTTGTCACTGACTGAGAGAAGAGCGCGTTTGATGGGAATGAGGTTCATGAGTTTGGGCTCGTAACGCACCGTTGAATGGACCCAACATAAAGCTCAGCGCGTCTAGGCGTTTCTAAGAGGTGAGATTAGTTGGATCGGGGCGCAAGCTGAATCATGGTGCCAGCACGGTTGGCGGCATAAATCGTTCCATCGACCAGTTGATCGATGATGAGATTGGTAATGTGTGGTAGATCAACCTTATCAACAACTGTTCCGTGTGCACGCTCTACGATGGTGAGTCTCTTTGACTGATCATCCCAGACGAGAAGATTTTCACCACGTTGTCCGATGACATTCCCGGCAACATCCGCATTACTCCATAGCTGCTTACCCAGGCCTTTGGCGACTGGTTGGGCGTCATAGCTCACCAGGCCAAGGCTAGGAATAGAGATAAAGAGCTGATCGTTGATCACGGTTGGAGGATTGCGGAGGGGTGTTTCGAAAATCTTCGACCAGAGGAGCGACCCACTCTGAAGATCAAATGCACGAAGATGTTGATCCAGTCCCGCTACGAAAATGGTTGTATCCGTAACGGCGGGCAAGACTTCAATTTCATTGAGCATCTTGGCTGACCAAAGCTGTATTGCTTTCTCGACGTCGAGGCACATGACAACACCGCCTGATCCAACAGCCACAACTTTGCCATTGCGTAACTGAGGCCTGAGGTGCATGTGAGATGACACTCGGTAGCTCTTCCAGATGAAACCAACTTTAGCCCCGTACCAGACCAGTCGACCGCTTCGCGCACCGTAGAGCACAAAGGGGCCGGCTAAGGTGCCGGGTGTCGCTGCAATCGCAATCAACTCATCGCGACGAGTCACGTTTCCAGTGCCAGCATTCAGCACATAAATGTCGCCCTGCGTCATGACATGAACAAAGCCAAGGGAAGGTGTGTAATTGAGCCCAAGCACGCGAGTGGCTGGCTCAAGAACTTCTTTCTGCCAAATCGTTTGTCCTGTCTTACGGTTGACCCGCGTCAGATAGTTTTGTTTGTCAAGAAGAAAAACAGCATCATTGTCTGGGCGGATGTACAGCAGTTCATGGCCGTCGCCAGGCATTTGCCACATCATGCGATAACCCAAGCGGCGTGCCAGTGATGGGCCAATCAAAGCGGTGCGCTCAAGCTCTGCCACACCTGAAGAGGCCGCCGAGCCAGAGGCCTTGTTCCAGCCTGATGGTCCCTGGCATCCGAGGCTCGTCACCAGCATGAAGCTGGCACTCAGCGCGGCCAGGACAAATTTGATTGAGGATCGAGGGCTGTAATAGCGGGATGGGGGGGTCATAATATGGGTCACGCGTCTTCCTGCCCTCACCTAGTGTTGAGTGGTCACTTGTGTTGTAAAGGGTCAGTATCTTCTTGGTTAAAAGGTCCGTCAAGATGAGTCACGAAGGATCAGTGCCTTTGGCACACTCAGGCACCTGCCTTGCCTGTTAGAGTCCCCCCAGATTGGAGGTCCGGGGCATGTTCACAGGACTGGTTCAGTATATCGGTCGGATTGTCGCTTTCGAAGAAACCCGTGATGGTCACCACCTGACGCTCGATGCATCTGGCTGGACACATGTGCCATCCCAAGGTGACTCAATTGCGGTTGATGGTTGCTGCTTGACCTTGACCCAGGAAGTTGATGATTCTGGATATTTTCATTTTGATCTGACCCATCAGACCACCAGCGCCACCAAGTTTGCTCGAGTCTTGGCCGGTTGCCCAGTGAATCTTGAGGCGGCCTTACGCGTTGGTGATCACCTCGGAGGGCATTTGGTTCAGGGACACATTGATGGTGTCGCTCAGGTCACAGAGATCGTGAATGATCCGGCCCGCTATTCAGTGCAATTTGAGTTTGATGACCGTTGCCCTGCACTCTGCCGTGCAGCGCTGGTGCCAGCGGGATCCATCACGATTGATGGCGTCTCACTGACGATCACGGACGTTCAGAAGAATGGGTGCGAGGTCGTTCTCATTCCAATCACCCGTCAAACAACGACGCTTGGTCAATTGGCCATTGGCCAGAATGTTAATGTTGAGATTGATAGCGTTGCCAAGACAGTGGCGCAGGTGGTCATGAATTTGAAACTAACGTAGATCGCTGGTCACGCAGCGCTTCGCCATGGCGAAACAGGTCGAAGTGATCGCGCCTGATCTTTTGGGCGAACCTTGACGCAAAGAAGGGTGATGTCATCGTGGCAATGGGCGTCGGGATTTGGTTGCTCCATGAGCCGCTGGGCTGTAGAAATCGTTGAGGTCGCATCCTGTGATTGAAGAAGGCCCGACCAATCAGTTCCTTGCGGTGTACTAAGAGCAGATTCGACCCCGTCCGAATAAAGCAGGAGTCGGTCATCAATGTCCAGAGGAATGGTGCGTTCTTGGAAGGTCTCGTCATCAAAGACGCCAAGTAATCCTCCAGAGGTCTCTATCGCATTCATTTGTCCGTTGTCGCTCACTCGAAGTGGGGGCGGATGCCCCGCAGAAGCAACACAGATCACATTGGTTCTTGTGTCGAGAATGCCATAGACCGCGGTGGCAAAACGATGTTCTGCACTGCATCTTTCAAGCAGCTTTTCGTTGAGATGAGCGAGCACTTGTCCGGGTGTGAGTAACTGCTGCGTCTGTGGGCAGTGGGTCATGAGGCTTCGCGAGATGGTCATGGCCAGCAATGCGGCTGGAACACCATGACCGATCGCATCTGCAATGAGGAGGCCCACGTGGTTCTGGTCGAGTTGCCGCACATCATAAACGTCCCCAGAAACGAAAGCGGCTGGTCGCCAGAGCACATCAAATTCAGCGCCATCCATAACTGGTAAGCGGTGGGGCATCAGCTCATGTTGTACGGTGGCGGCCATGGCTAGTTCGTCATGGAGTCGTTGTACTTCACCCGTGAGTCCCATTTGCACACTGCGCGAGTCGCGTAAGGCATTGGCGATCCAGAGATTTTGCTGTCCCAGATGGAGCATCGCTTGAAGGACGCCACTGAGATAGACGCTTGAGGTCGATTGATCGAGTCGTAAGGGTTCCCACCGTTGTATTTCAGGTGGCATCGAATCAGATAA
>CALCOW010000359.1 GCA_937899935.1 uncultured Phycisphaerae bacterium | reverse complement strand
GCCTCCGCCCCTTCAGATCCTTGTAGCTCTTCGTCTTTTGGTCACAGATAAGATACCAGCGATTGCAATGAGCGTAAGTGCGCCTGGCTCTGGAACTGCAATCATTGGTATTGAATCCGTTTTCTGATCAAAAATAACTGACAAGTTAGTCCATGACCCATCAATGACATCTTCTTCTAAATAAGAAAACATCATTGAATCAACTGGTGTTTTGTTAATAGGCATATAGCTCTGGGGCATTGTTGCACCCACGCTGCCAGAGGTTGTTGCCTCGGACCAAGCCGACGCCATAAACACTACGGTCAACGTAGCGCCAGCTAAGCCGAGCAGATGTCTCTTCACCATCTGCCTCACTCTTCCCTTTTCCGCAGCTCTACAGCTTTTACAAAGGCTAATAAAGCTTCCCTGTGCGGTGATTGATGAAACTTGTAATCAATCAGAATCCACAGTACGACACATCATCCCAATGTCAATATTCTGTTAGCAAACAGTCACAAAATAAATTTTTGGCCTGTGACTAAAATATCTGTGAGTCGTTTGTGAATCGGTCAAAGGGATGCCGTAGAGGCCTCCACCCCGTACTCTTGGCAGGATGGATCATTGCCTGAAATGAAGCAAAAATTGCCTTTGGATTCCCATCCAGTCGGATCACGTCGATTTGACGCGGCCGCAATGGGCTGGCTTGCCTGGATCGCGGCCGCCTGCTTTGTGATCTATCAGATGGCTTTTCAAACCTCTTTTGCGTCGATACAGGTCAGGCTGGAGGCTGATTTAGATCTAGACTCCAACGATCTTGGACTGATTTCAGCAGCATTCTTTCTGTCGTACGCGGTTGTACAAATCCCCGCTGGCTTACTTCTAGATCGTTTTCGCCCAGCCAGCCTGCTGCCGGCAGCAGCCATTGCCACTGGCCTTTGTGGTTTAATTCTCGCCTTTGCTGAGGGCTCAACCCTGGCACTCATTTCTCGTCTTCTCATGGGCGCTGCCGCTGCTTTTGCTTTTCCAGGCGCCGCTATTGTTGCCCGGGCTCGTATTTCCCCTGCCTATCTTGCACTTGCTCTGGGACTTACCGAGGGTGCTATTGGAAGCGGCGCTATCATCGGCCAGACTGGTGTCACCGCCGTGCTGTCATATATGTCTTGGCGTTGGGTCATTGTCGTTGCCACACTATTCTCGATTCCACTGGCGGCTTTTCTTTGGCTGGCACTTAGTCGCAACTGCCCCACAGAGCTCAACTCACCGACACACCATTCGAAAAAGATCCCTTTCTCGAAGGCCCTAAAAGTCGTACTTCGTCGCGGACACGTATGGCGTATGGGTCTCATCTACGCCCTGCTGGCGGGCGTTGTCTTCGGTTTAGGTGGCCTATGGAATTTACCCCTTCAGGAAGCGTTCGGTAGAAGCGAGGCTCAGGCCGCTGAGTTAACATCATGGATGTTCTTAGGTCTTGCTATTGGATGTCCACTCTTCGGATATGTGGCAGATCGAACTGGCTGGGGGCGTGGGCTACTGTTGGCAGGTTGTATTGGCACGAGCCTGATCTTATGGCCAATCATATTTGTCTCTACACCATGGCCTTGGCTGCTCGTAGTGACTTGCTTTCTTCTGCTCGGTTTTGCAGTTTCGTCTAGCGCCCTTACTTTCCCGCTCGCTTGTAGTGGTGTCAGTCCTGAATTTGCTGGTACCACCGTTGCGGTGGTCAACTGTCTTGGCTTACTTGGGGCCGCAGTCTTCCTCTATCTCCCTGGATCAATCCTGGCAATTGCGGGCTCTCAAGAACTCAATGCGCTCCAGCATTCACTTTCGGGCTATTTTATAGCAGCCGTTCTTGCTAGCTGTATCGCGCTGGTGGTGCTCGTCAGGGCAATACGAAGAACGTCCAAAGGCCTTCGAGTCACCTAGAGTCTGTAGCGGCAGCAAGCGAACTCGACAATTGCTGCGGGCCAGCGGCAAAAACTGCCGATGTTCTCCAGGTGTTCACTGACGAATTCATTGCTCTGCTCGTGGCGCTTCTGGTGATTACCGATCCTCTCGGTAACG
>CALCOW010000358.1 GCA_937899935.1 uncultured Phycisphaerae bacterium | reverse complement strand
TTTCCTGAATCTCTTCTTGCTCTTCTGGCCAGAGGCTGACAGATAAAACAATAGCAACCACAACCAATCCGATACAGGCCAGCACCACCACTGACCACCAAAACGCCGTAGCGATGATGGTGTCATCTTCAGGCACATACTGCTGTCCTGTTGATGACTGCGTTTCTTCTGAGGGTCTTTCAGCGTCAGTCATGAGCGTGTTCTATCCAGGTTAAGATGCTGAGGTTTTTTTCTGATCTGCGGCAGAAGCTTCTGGCGACTGAGTCGGTGATGTCTCTGAAGAACTTTCTTGATCTGAAGCATTTTTTTCTCGCTGGAGATCGTAGATCACCACCGACTCTGCAGCATGATCAGCCGCAGGATATTTCATACGGGCCGCGGTAATGGCCTGCTCACGGGCATTATCATCAACTTTATAGTATGCATGCTTCATCGCATGTACCTCAGCCAACTCATCATTACCCAGATCGGTATAGATCTGTTTAAGTAAATAATGGCTGGTCGCATTTTCAGGGTCATATTCCAACGCCAGGGTCAAATAACCAACGGCTTCATCAAGCAAGGCAACACGCTGTTCTCGACGAGCGACACCACGTTCTTGCTTGGCTCGCTCATAGAGTGTGGCGGCCAGTTCATTGAGGACACGGTAGTCCTTCGAGAAGTCGAACCCCCGCCCAGCAGCCTGCTCAAAACCGCCTTCAATAATCTGACGGAAATTTGCGATCGCTTCATCAAGATTCCCGTTTTGTTTATTCACTAAACCACTAAACCAAAGCAATGACCATTCTCGAACAGGTGGATCAAAATCTCGAGCCCGCTGAAGCGCCGCCGGCGCATCTTCGGTGACACGTCCTTCATTCAAATAAACTCGAGCGAGATTGAGTGGCCCATCTGGCCGACCTAAAGACTCCACTTGCAGGAAGGCCTCCTCTGCTTGCCGCAACTGCCCCAGCTCTGGCTTACGTAACAAGCCAATGCCATAGTCATTCCATCGTTGCCATAGCGGTATCAATGAATCATCCTGGGGCATAATCTCACCCTGTCCGGCCACTGGCAGTGTGATGGAATCTGTTGCTAGGACCGTCACCGGAAGTTCATTGCGAAAATTGGGATCACCGTGAATGATCGCCATATATTCCGCATCAAATTTCCGATACAGCAAAGAGACATCGATTTCGATAGGACCATCTGCATCCTCGGGCACATGCAAACGATAGTGCAATGTGTCTGCCGCTCCAGGAGGAATCTGATGGTTGTAAAGCGAGGTGAAGATATCCTCAGCATTCCTTCGATTGATACGATTCCCTTCACGATCTAAGACGAATGAATTCACAAAATGAGCCCATGGATCAACGGCGTTGTTTGCAGGATCGACTTCACCACTACGACCGAGGACGCGCTCACCAATGGAGGCCGCTACATCCAACCATACTTCGTTTGAATCAGCCGTGCCCTGCGTGAAAGCATGCCCCATCTTGACCGTCCGAACTACAATCTCTAAGAGATAGTCCTTGCCAGGCTCCAGCACTGGCATCTCTGGACGTAAGGGCGCCACCAGTGCACCATCAATCTTTCCTTCTTCCCGCACACCAAAGATATCAACGCGCAACACGCCTTCAAGAAACTCTTGATGGGCTTTGATTGCTGCCTCAGGATCACGCATCTCTAAGCCCTCTGGATCACGCGCTGCAATCATCGCCGGAATCGCCGTGTTTGCAGAGGGGAACATATGGTCATGAACTTTCATTTCTCCTGATTCATCTCGATCGGGGCGAGCCCCAAAGTCATCAGAGGCCATGAGCGGCATGTGACAGCTATTACAGTTGTTTTCAGCAACCTGTGGATAATAAAAGCTGGAGATCCCCTGCCCAGAGACACCACTGAGATAAAACGAGTCGTAGTGGTTCTGGCCGCGTAGCCATTTATAGTCATTGACTTCCGGCGGAAGATGTACTTTGTGACACGTTCCACAAAACTGAGTCGAACTATGGAGCGGCTTTAGGAAAGTCTTCTTATGAAATTCTGGTTTCGCTTTTATGAGCTGCCGGTTGATCCACTGCAGAAAGCCATTGCCAGATGCTGCAAACGGATAGTGCACGGGCTCGTCAATCGTATAGTCAGCATTCCCCTGAACAGAGTTTACGTGTGTAATGCTGTGGCAAACCGTGCAGGTGATCCCTGCTTGAGAGGTGGGATCATTCACATCGTCATAATTCGGGTCGTTAAAGGAACCTGAAAAGAACGGCACGGGATCATGGCAACCAGCGCAAAAACGGGAGCCATTGACGGTGCCATCACGGTCCAGCATATGCTCTCTGGTCTGTCGAACTGAGAAGAGATAAGCCGGGTTATTGAAGGAGCTAAAACGATGCGCACTGTGGGACCAGGAATCATGAATATCTGCATGACATTCCAAGCAATATGCATCGTTCTGTAAAACATCTTCGGGAATAAAATCACCACTCATGGTACGCGCAAGTGACGGGAAGAAATACTGATCGCCCTCTGGATTACCCTCAATGTTCCATGCTCTGGGATCTTGCGCCTGAAAAATCAAAACCATGACGGCAAAGCAAGCTGCAAAAGCCGCAACCACAC
>CALCOW010000357.1 GCA_937899935.1 uncultured Phycisphaerae bacterium | reverse complement strand
GGTTCTGTAGCTGGTGTGTTAACAAGTTCGTCACTTGTGGCCGCATCCACGGTATCAGTACTGTTTGTTGCAGGATCCTCAAGGGAGGGTGCTACGAGTCGCGAACGTAAGGCTTGTTCGAATTCATCTCGAGGTATGTCATAGATCAATTGACCTCGTTCTGCGATGCTGACGGCGCCATTTTCTTCGCTGACGATGACAACAACAGCATCGGAATCCATGGATAAGCCAACTGCAGCTCGGTGACGTGAGCCATATCGAGCGGGCAAGACTCCTTCTTCGGCGAGTGGGAATTGTACGCCTGCAGCAACGATCTGCTTGCCTCGAATCACAACTCCAAGATCATGTAGTGGACTGTTGGGCCAAAAGATCGACTCGATCAGGCTGGCGGATAGTTCCGCATTCAACGTTTGGCCTCTCTCAACAAGTCCCCCTAACTTGACCTCGCGCTCTATGGCAATAATTGCTCCAAATTGGCTCTTACTTAAAAAAGTGACTGCCGTGGCGATCGTCTGAGGAACCGAAGACCCAAGTCCTCGGCCAGCACCAAAAAGTCGAGCTTGGCCAAGTCGAATGAAAGCCTGGCGTAGCTCAGGTTGGAAAACCACAACCAACAAAATTGCCAGAAGTCCTAGAAACTGACCATAGATGTAGTTGAGGCGTCCAAAGGCATCACTGTCACGAGTCATGACTCGAATCAGTAGGGTAAAGACGACCAGAACGATGGCAAATCCCTTGACTGCACCCGCCGCACGTGTGCCCTGGACGAACCGGAATATGAAGTAGACGCAAATCCATAGAACCGCCATTTCAAGAATGACCTGATAGAGTGGATAACTTCCGAGATATTCCAGCATAGCGTGCCTGTCAGCTGCGGCTTCTGTTTGCCGCCGTCCTTATAAGAAGTATATCCAGCATGACCATCGACTAGGATTTTGAGCATTAATATGAGACTCTCAGCGGGTCCTGAAAGGTTTCATCGACACCTCATAGGACTTGGATGCAGTCTTGTCTTAGGAACATGAGGTTCATTGACCTAGATCGCCTCAAGTTTAGTGGCCCTGAAAACTGCACTTTCTGGCTCGATAACGTAGTATCAGGATATGAGCCGGTTTGGATCTGATTATCAAGTAACGCCTCCGACGGGACAGTGTGCAGAAACAGGCATCGAACTGCCCCCTGGCCAGGCGTGTATGGCCACTTTATGTGACGATCCTGAGAGCGGTGGATTTAGACGTCTGGATTATTCGCTTGATGCATGGGCCCAAGGGCATCGCCCAGAAGGCCTCTTTGGCTATTGGCGGATGACGATCCCAACGAGCCAGAGTGATCATCGTCCCTTTGTAGATGATGAGGTCTTAATGGAGATCTTCGAGCAGCTTGGTGATGACCCAACTGAACAGCGGGTTGCCTTTCGTTTTGTATTGGCGCTCATACTGATTCGCAAGCGACTGCTTCGCTTTGATGGACGTGCCGAGTCAGATTCTGATGGACAGGAGATTTGGCTGCTCAAAAAACGAGGGCAAGACATGAGTGGATTTGAGGTTGTTAATCCCCAGTTGACCGATGATGATGTTCAAGCTCTTACAGATCAACTTGGACAGGTGCTTCGCGGCGACTTAGGAACGTGAACACTTTACGGCGCCATTGCTCCGATCGAGACTTCGGCATTACGGCATCTTTTCATATTAATCTTCGGTGGTTAGGTCGCTTTCTGATAGGCCTGGCCTTTGTAGCGATTGCAGGTGTTGGATGTGATTCTTCCAGTGCTGTTGTTTCAACACAACCTGATGATCAAATTCCAGAGGCCTCATTTTCTCGTTTAGCAGATTCGTATGATCAACGTATTGCGGCCATTACTCATTTCTATGCTCGTGGCATTCTTGAGATTCGATGGCAGGACAGCGATGGCAACCACTTTGAACAGGGTAATGTCGATCTGTGGGTTCAACGCCCTCACAATGTCTCACTGCGGGTTGAAAAACTGGGAGAGACCTATCTTTGGGCAGGCCAGAATCAGGACCTCGCTTGGGTCTTTGACATGACCGGGCCGGATACGATCCTGACCATTCATGATCGGAAGCAATCATCGACACATGCATCTCCATCCATGAGTTTGCTATCACTGCTTGGGCTCAGCACGATTGGAGATCAAGTACCGTACCGCTCGGCACCAGATCGGAGTGCTGTTTCCCGAACATCTACGGGCCTTTGGCAGCTCAGTGTGGCGGATGGAAGTGGCACACAGCAGTGGGTGATTGAGCCAGGCTCCTATGAGCCAAGGCGTATGCGGGTTTTAGACGGCCAAGACCATGAGTTAGCTCAGGTTGAGTACGAGGCATCGACATTTATTCCAGTGGTGATACCTGGAATTTCTATTTTGGCGTCACCTCGTGTACCTGGCCGTCTGCGATTGGAACTGCCACCAGTGAAACTACCTGACGGTTCCATGTCTGAGCCAACTCGTATTACGTTGCGTGTAGTCAAGCCAGATGCTGATGTCACAGATGAACCAATGGATCGCGTCTTTAATCTTCAGAGGCTGACGAATGCGTTAGAGCCAATACAAGTGTTTCGTACACAGGGCTCAAGTTGGCTCGGTGGTGGGCTTATTGATCCTTCGGTAAGCAAGATAGAACAACCTATAAAAGGCGATGAGTCTGAGGTGCTGATTCCATGAATTGGCCTGCTTGTTGTACGAAGCTGTTCGCAGTTTGTCTGATGGCATTCTCTTCACTGGCGAGTGCACAGACAAATTCCAGCCTCATCACTGCCTCCAGCCAGGACCACATCTGGTTTGCGGTAGAAACCGGGCGGGCGGGTGGTCCGGTTTCATTGCTACAAATACCAGTTGGCTCAGCAACCCCAACGTACAACACCATCTTTGAACTTCCTGCACTTCCAGAGGCCATGGCAGCTTGGAAGGATCGTCTTTGGCTGATTTTCCCGCCTTCAGTGGGTGCCCCAGAT
>CALCOW010000356.1 GCA_937899935.1 uncultured Phycisphaerae bacterium | reverse complement strand
TCAGCGTAATAATCGGAAGCTGTTCAAAGAAAAGATGATCCAAAAGCAAGACCTTCAATACACTGGCAATAGTGAGCCGCTGGGCGGCCTTTTATTCAGACAGTAACACACAGAGCCATGAACTGTGCCTTTGTACAATCTCGCACCCAGAGATGGGGCCATCTGCTAGGCTCGCCGCTATGACGGTGCACCATTCTGCGGCTGAACCACTCGACCTTGACCAAGTTGCCCAAAAGCTGCTTGCTGACTATTGGCAGATCGAGGGATCCGTCAAACGCCTGCCCGGAGAGAATGCCAACTTCCTGGTCACCAGTCCGTCGGCACCAAAGCACGTCTTAAAAATCACCCTCGACCCTTCGGCCGATGTTCGTCTCGAAGAAACCCTACTCCTTGCCCTGGATAAAGAAGGTATTCCGGTACCCACCACCGTACCAGATGCCAATGGTCAGACGATTGTCAAGGCATCACTCTCCGGTCAAGTTTTTGACGCACGCCTACAGCATTTTCTACCAGGAACTGCATGGCGATCGGCACCTATCAGCCACACCGGGCTCCACAACATTGGCGCCCTGCTCGCTCGAGCCCATGAGGCAACAACGGCCATCACTTCGCCAAAAGCACAGCGATCGCATCGCTGGGACCTCGCCAAGGCGCAGCAACATCGCGAAACGGTCAACCTGATCAGGAACCGCCACCAACGACAAACACTTGAATACTGCTATCAACTACATGCTGCTATTACGCAGCCGTTACTTCCTGATTGCCCCATGGGCATGCTACACGGTGATCCAAACGATGAAAATATTCTTTTGGAAGGTGATGATGTTGTTGGCCTGATCGATGCCAGTGACTGCTTATACGGCGCCCTGATTGTTGACCTTGGAACATGCCTCGCTTATGCCCTACAGCAACCGAACGCCTCACTAGAAAACAGCGCTCCACTGATAGCAGGCTATCAAAGTATTCGACAACTAAATCAACCAGAGCAGACCGTATTATTCCCGCTGGCCCTCGCACGACTGGCCAACAGTCTCTGCATCAGTGCTCAACGACGACAGCATCAGCCCGAACACACCACCTGGTTTTCACACGACCAAACAACCTGGGCAGCCTTAGAGGCTTTTGCATCATTCAGCCCCTCGCTGGCGACCGAAGCCCTCACCACATCGACCGCAAGAAACACACCCAAGATCGATGAACTGACAAAACAGCGTAACGCTCATGTGAGTACCGCCCTTTCTATGAGCTATGACGAACCACTGCACATTGTTCGCGGCCAACAGCAGTTTCTTATCAGTGCTGATGGCAAGCCATACCTCGACATGGTCAACAATGTCTGTCACGTTGGACACGGTCACCCCCACGTCGTTGAATCACTCACAAAACAAATAAGAACACTCAATACCAATACGAGGTACCTTCATGAGGGCCTCATTCAATACACAGATCGACTCTGCGCTACCCTTCCCGACACACTGGACACGTGCTTCATGGTCAACTCCGGATCAGAGGCCAATGAACTGGCGCTTCGTCTGGCGCGCGCCGCCACCCAACGTCATAGCGTTCTGGTGATCGACGGAGCCTATCACGGAAACACGAGCAATTGCATTGCCATGAGCCCGTATAAATTCAATGGCCCCGGAGGCAGCGGTCAAGCTGACTGGGTGCATATTGCACCAAGCCCCGACCTTTACCGAGGACGCTATCGTGGCGCCCCCTCAGAAGCAGCACGATCCTATGCAGGAGAACTACCGGCTCTTTTAGAAACGGCGAGCCAAAACGGGCGCCCGATTGCTGGCTTCTTTGCCGAACCCATTCTCTCTTGCGGTGGACAGATACCACTCCCGCCTGGATATCTCAAAGCCGCCTTTGAATATGTTCGCCAAGCCGGCGGCTTGTGTATTGCAGATGAAGTGCAAGTTGGCTTTGGGAGAGTCGGCACCCACTTCTGGGCATTTCAACAACACGATGTCATTCCCGACATTGTGGTGATGGGCAAACCGATTGGTAATGGCCACCCCATGGGCGCTGTCGTAACGACACGTGCGATTGCAGAGGCGTTTGACAATGGTATGGAGTTCTTCTCTACCTTCGGAGGCAATCCTGTTTCCTGCGCCTGCGGCAACGCCGTGCTGGATGTAATTGAACAAGAACAACTACAAGAAAGAGCCCATCGCTTGGGCGCCCATTTCTTAACAAATCTGCAGGAACTCAAATCTGGTTATCCCTTGATAGGCGATGTACGCGGCCAGGGACTCTTCCTCGGTATCGAACTCGTGTCAGATCAAGAAACACGCCAGCCAGCGGCACAAGAGGCAAAAGCAATCGTCAATGCCATGCGCCATCATGGCGTTTTACTGAGTACCGATGGCCCCTTGCACAACGTCATTAAAATCAAACCACCAATGGTCCTTGGTATTGATGACGTGAATATGACCCTACGGCTACTTGAAGACACCTTCAATGCGCTCGAGACTTCAGCACACTAAAGAATGACTTTCACCGCTGGCGAGAGGCTCAGCGTTTGAAAGAGCGATTTACGATCTTCCTCGCTCTTCACTTCGAGCTGAAGATTGATTGACACATACTTGCCGCCACTGCTGGTTTGACCGATCGTGATTTGATGCGGACGATTGCCGAGCACCGCGGCAAGCATGCGCTGTATTTCATCGCCATCGGGACCAATCAAGCGATATCCCCATTGACAAGGGTAGGCCAAGTCCAGCTCAGGCTGCTCGTCATGATCATCGCTATTGGGCAAGATTGGTTCTTCTGGGGCACTCATCATGTCACTCCAGTCAATCGTCTCGTTTCATGCCAATTCCCAAACCATCGCCAATCGGAATGAGGCTGTACTCAATACGATGATCATGCAAGAGCTTGGATGCCAACGCTCGCGTTGCAACGGTGTTTTCATCGGTCACCGTCTCATCAGCAACGTCCCCACCTCGGAACATATTATCAAAGGCAATGATGCCACCGACACGCAGCAGCTGAAGCCCCAGTTCGTAATAGTCTGGGTACCCTGTCTTATCAGCATCGACATACATGAAATCAAAAGTTCCAGTATGCCCCTCTGTAATCAAGGCTCGGAGAGAGTCGGCGCCAGGACCGATACGTTCTTCAATCAAATGATCGACACCAGCCTTTTGCCACCAGACTCGGGCCTGGGACATGAACGGCTCGCTAATGTCACAGGCAATAAGCTTGCCTTCTTTTGGAAGTGCCAATGCCATGCCTAGGGCGCTATACCCAGTAAAGACACCAACCTCAATAACTTGCTTTGCATTCATCGCCTTGAGCATAAGGCCCATGAACTGCACCTGCTCGGGTGATGTCTGCATTCCTCCATCGGGATGCTCATCCATCGCATCACGAAGCTGCCGCTGCACCTCGGTCTTGCGCAGCGAGTTGGCGTGAAGCCAATCCTGCAGTAACTCATCAAGCTGATTGCTACGGCGAGACATAGCGAACTCCTTTGTCTAAATCAGACTGCTCATGATAATGACTTTCATCAATAAAAGCGGGCGACCCGCTTGAGCCGCCCGCTTCTGATGAACAGATTATTCGCTACTACTAAACGATCAATTTGGTTACGGCCCGCCAACTCGTGCAGGGCCACCATTCCCCATCATACCCATCATCCCAGCAACAGCCTGATCGAACTCTTCTTGGGTCTTTGCATTCTTAATCGGCGCCATCATTCCCGAGACCATCCCCAGCATCATAGGAGCCTGCTGCAAGCTCTGATTAATACTTGGCATCTCTTTTTCCATTTGAGCCCTTGCTTGAGGGATGAAGTTGTCAAACGCTTGAGCCATTCCTTCTGGAACCCATCCATCTCGAACTTTGACCACCTTCATG
>CALCOW010000355.1 GCA_937899935.1 uncultured Phycisphaerae bacterium | reverse complement strand
GTAGTGAGCATGGCCCTCTTATTGGTCCCGAATACGGTTTCGGAATGGTTGTTGGGGACCACTTTGATGAACCGGTGCTGCTGATCAAGACAGCTTGGGGTGGGAAAGATGTGGCAGAAGACTTCAAAGCGCCTGGTTCAGGTGGGCCGGGGCCGTTTTATTCCAAGAGCGTCGCGCACACGAAAGACGTGCTGCAAAATATGGGAACTTATTTCCCAGAGTTAGAAGGGCGTTCTTATGAGCTTGCAGGCATCGTCTGGTTCCAAGGCTGGAATGACATGGTTGATGAACAAAAGCGTCAGGCCTATACAGAAAACTTAGCCCAGATGATTCGTGATTTGCGAGCTGATCTCGGATCTCCAAATGCTCCAGTTGTTATTGGTGAGCTTGGGGTCGATGGGCACAAGGCCAAAGGCAACATTGCAAAGTTTCGTGAGGCTCAAGCTGCTGTTGCCCAAGTGCCTGATTTACAGGGGCAGGTTGTTTTCACTCGCACGGCCCCATATTACGATCAGCAGGCGCATCAGTTATTTGAAGACGATGTATGGAAGGGGCCGGAGAAGGATCGATATTACGAGATTGCTTCTGATCGGCCGTATCACTATTTAGGTAGCGGAAAGATCTATTTCCTCATGGGCCATGCCTTCGGGCAAGATATGCTCAAGCTCCAAGAATAATCCACGAGGTAATAGGACAGGCCCCTCGATCTTAATGTTCTATTGAGGGAGAAAATCGACGACTGCTTGATTGAATCGATCTGGATTTGCCAAGAACATGAAGTGGCAGCCGCCATCATCAGGCTCAAAAATATTGAGATCTGAGCCTTGTATTTGCTGTTGTATCCATGCCTGGCTTTGCCATGGTACGAGACTGTCTCGCCCACTAATGACAAGAGTAGGAAGTTCTATTGTTTCAATAACATGACGCCAATCATCAGGAGCGCACGTCCATAGATAGTCCGCTGCAAGGTGTCTTGGAAACTTTAGGTTCTCACTTACGATCCAATCGAACTCGCGACTCGAAATAGTGCTGTCAATCATATTGGTGAGCATGGCTCGAGTGACCTGTTCGGCTTGATCTGACTTTAGGTTCTGGCAAGTCTCTTGAAGTTCTTCATGGGTAAAAAGCGAGCCAGCGTTTTGAATCTCATTCTTAGACCATGTTGGAGAAGAGACGAGGCTCGCGGGCTGTTCCGCAATGATTAATCCACGGATTCGATCGGGGCCATAATTCTGCCAGTAATTCCACAGAATCTGGTTTCCCATTGAATGTCCTAAGAGCGTCAGGTTATGGAGGTCATAGGACTCAATGATATGGCGTAGATCTAGAGTGAGGCGTTCAATGGTATAGCCGGATTCAATTTTTGATGAGTCACCATGACCACGAAGATCCATCGCATAGACACGGTGATTGGCCGAAAGGCCATCAAGCTGATGCTTAAACATGGCCGCTGTTTGTGACCATCCAGGAATCATCAGAATTGGCGAGCCATCGCCAGCGACCCGGACGCCGAGTACGACGACGTGGTGACCC
>CALCOW010000354.1 GCA_937899935.1 uncultured Phycisphaerae bacterium | reverse complement strand
GCCACCGAACTCAATTCTAGGAACGGCGGAGTCCTGCGCCGACTCCGAGCCGGTTCCTAGTACTCTGCCTTGTTAAGCAACGGCAACGCTTGTTGCTGTTGTTTTTGAGCATGTCTGTTTGGGCATATAGATGACCAAGAGACCATTGCGGAAGTCTGCTTTGATTTCACTGGTAAGAATCTTGCAGCCGAAGGTCAATTCACGATAGTAATCTGCAACGTTGTACTCAGTCAGGATGTGACGGGCTGCTTCTGGATATTCCAGAGTGTTGACAGCGCCCTTGAGAATCAGGGTTCCGTTGTCATAAGTGAGTTCGATTGATTCGACGCAGCAGCCGGGTAGTTCGCAAATAACGTTGTAGCTGCTTTCGGTTTCATAAACATTTACTGGAGCCTGAAAACGCATTGGTGATTTCACGGGTGCTGCCACGGTGTTGCTCATGGTATTCAAGCCGTGGTTGATGCCGGTGCTGACCGGAAACTGATTCCACATGTCCCAAGGCTGGTCAACGGTTGTAGGCTGAATTCGAGTGGCCATAGGTTGTTGGGTTGTGCCCCATTGAGCTGTTTGGCCGACTCTTTGATGATTCCAGGTCTGAGGAGTAGCAGGTGTGTTGTTCCAGTTTACGTATGGTGTGTTCCAACCGGACCAGGTGTTGGTTTGGCTGTGCATTGGATTGAAGGTATGAAGATTCATTGTTCTATTCCTTAGTTTATTCGGCAAATTCTAATTGCGGTTTTGGTTTGACGGTGTGGTATCGAGAGGTGCCTAGCACGAAGTGGGAACAACTTCGACATCAATTTTATCTGGCACGTTTCTTTTCATAGCCGTTATGTGCAGAATGCCATTGAGTAGGACGGCTCGCACATCTTCAGGATCAACGAGGTGATCGAGATGAATGCACCTTTGGTAACGAGCTGGGATCAACTCTGACTGCAGGCAGATTGCATCTGGAGCATCGATCTGAACACGCGTTGCTCTGACGTACAGGTCGGTACCTATGAGGGTGACCTCGATGTTGTTTGGGCAAGCCCCGGGCATCCTGACTTCACAGTGGAACAGTTCGTTGTTTTCAAGTAAGCGAACAGGTGGGTGAGCCACCGATGCCGCTGGCATTCTGTTTTCACTCAATTGGCCTTGGTCGGTCTCTTGTCCAGCATCCATCCAGGGCAAACGGTCGAGGGTTGCAGCTGTCATGCCACCGTAACGAGCTTTTTCATCCTGAGTCCATTGCATGGTTATTCTCCTTATGCAATTGGTCCCGATCAGTTTGGGACCGCGATGCCATAAAGGTCGCAACGGTTATGCCCCCTCAGAAAGGCCTAAAAAGGGCTTTTTTGGCCTCTTGCCTGCCACTGATGCAGTCAGGGTGGCTCAGCTGGTGTCAAATTGGCCGCCTCCCCAAGGGCCGGTTGGAATGCTCTTAGGAGCCCAAAATGGGCTTTCCCGGGCCCGAATGATGGGGGCTACTCAAGGTCACCGATTGAATCGCCGACAAACCATGGTGCCGACGAAATGCACCTCAATCCGGGTCTGAGGCGGAAAGAGTCTGACGGAGATACGGGAGAACGTTCAACAGGGCGGTCGATATCGCAATAGCTATGACAGATCAATCCAGGGACGCCGCGGCGAGCCCAGACATCCTTCCTGAGATCGTGCTTAAGCCCCAGCGGGGCTGGGTTGGCATCAATTGGGGTGAGATGATCCGGCAGCACGAGTTGCTGTTCTACCTCGTTGGTCGCGACATTAAGGTTCGTTATAAACAGACCATTTTTGGTGTGCTCTGGGCCGTGATTCAGCCGTTGCTC
The DNA here is from genome assembly GCA_937899935.1 of uncultured Phycisphaerae bacterium. Taxonomy (GTDB): domain Bacteria; phylum Planctomycetota; class Phycisphaerae; order Phycisphaerales; family SM1A02; genus JAQWNP01. The sequence goes on along the minus strand of CALCOW010000354.1, from coordinate 3,363 downwards.
TATGTGCTTATTTTTACCGTGTTTTTCCACGGAGCCGCCGGCATCGAGTCTGATGGGGATATTCCTTATCCTGTTTTTAGCCTTAGCGGTTTGCTGCCTTGGCTGTTCTTCAGCGCTGTCATAACAACCGGCTCTGTCAGCTTGATTGGCCAGCAGAATCTTTTGACCAAAGTTTATCTTCCAAGAATGTTCATACCTGCAGCGTCACTTGGAAGTGCAGTTATCGATTTTTGTATTACCTGTGTCATCCTGGGTCTACTCATGCTGATCTACGGTGTGGCACCAAAGTGGTCGCTCTTCGCGCTACCATTATTGGTTTTAATGATCATCATTACATCTTTAGGGCTGACTCTTACATTATCTGCTTTGTGCGTCAGCTACCGCGATGTTCGATATGTCGTACCTTTTGCGCTTCAGATACTCATGTACATGAGTCCAGTGATCTATCCCGTGAGCATGGTGCCCGAACAATTTCAGTGGCTCCTTGCTTTAAACCCTTTGACTGGCATTATTGATGGATTTAGAAGCAGTATTTTGGGCTTGCCATGGAACTTTGTTGCGATAGGTATTTCTGGATTTATATCACTGAGTTTGTTGGCATTTGGTTTGTTCTACTTCCGACGCACTGAAAGACGCTTTGCAGATATTGCCTAGTGAGTCATCTCGAGGCTTGACGGAAAGAAAATGACTGAGCAGATCATCAAAGTCGAGAACTTGGGCAAGATGTACCGCATTGGTGGTCACAGCCAACACCCACGGCAGCTAAGAGAGCTTATCGTGGGCGCCGTTGCTGCACCCTGGCGTAGGCTTAAACGTCTCAGCAGTCATGGGGGGGATCTACAAGAATTTTGGGCGCTTCGGAACGTTAGTTTTGAGGTGAACAAAGGTGATATTGTCGGGGTCGTCGGTAGCAATGGAGCGGGTAAGTCGACGCTTCTGAAATTATTGAGCCGTATTACATCACCTTCCGAAGGCATGATCACGTATCGTGGCCGCATCGCTTCTCTATTAGAAGTCGGAACCGGTTTTCACCAGGAGTTAACCGGTAGAGAAAATATCTTTCTCAATGGCTCGATACTCGGTATGACTCGAGTGGAGATTCAGCGACGTTTTGATGAGATTGTTGATTTTGCCGGTGTGGAGAAATTTTTGGATACACCGGTCAAGCGGTATTCATCGGGCATGTACGTTCGACTCGCATTCTCAATTGCTGCTCACCTAGAGCCGGAGATCTTGTTAATCGATGAAGTGCTAGCAGTTGGCGATATTTCCTTTCAGCAACGATGCCTAAACAAAATGAATGATGTATCGACTCAAGAAGGACGTACGGTATTTTTTGTAAGTCACAACCTGGCAGCGGTACAGCAACTCTGCACCAGGGCGATTTTGTTGGAGGGTGGGAGTATCACCCTTGATGGACCGACGCCGGTGGTTGTTAAGAAGTATCTTTCTGGACTGGCATCGGGCTCAAGCGCTGCTTTTGCTGATAATCCAAATCGATCTGGAGCAGGTGATATTCGCCTGACTGACGGCCGTTTACTCAATAAGGACCAACAACCCAGAAGCCAGTTTCTCGGTGGTGAAGATCTCATTATTGAGTGTGAATACGATGTTCAACGTCCCCACCAAGCGATCCATGTCAATATGGAAATTTCCGATCAAACTGGCTGTGTGATTACAGAAGTATCAACCGTGTACACCGGTACTGCATTTGCAGAGATGAGAAAACCAGGGAAATTCCGCTGCCATATCACCGATCTTCCGCTTGTTCCAGGCCAATATCGCATCTCGGTGCATGTCTTTGCTGATCACAAGACCCAAGACTTAGTACCAAATGCTTTCATGTTTGACGTGGTTGGATCACACTTTTACCCATCTTCTCGTACACCAGATACCGGTGTATGTATGGTTTCACACCAATGGTCAGAAGCACAGCCAGGTAGCCAACAATATAAATCCTTGGAGAGTGTTTAAGAAACAGCTTTGTGCTGAGTCTTTAAAGAACAAAGGCCTGGGTCGGACGGTACCCAGGCCTTTGTATCTTTGAGTCCCCAGGAGAGGGTCGGGGACTGATGGAGGAACGCATAAGGAGAGAGAGGCCTTGTGTTGAAAAGTGGTTCCTTTGAGAGAGAAGAAGTATGAGAGAGAGAAATTCGCCAGCCCCGGTCAGGGGATGGCGAATGTTTTTGTTTAGGCAACTTCCACCGATATGTTCTTATGGCTTGATATCTTGAGTTTTGGCAAATGCAGTGTCATGATGCCTTGTGTTATATGTGCTTCGATCTGTTCAACATCGATTTCACCGCCAAGCCTGATACGTCTGCAGAATTCACCATCCTCGAATTCCCGTGCACGTGACTTTAAGCCAGCGTCAAGACGGTGGGCTGACTCCGTGGTCTTACCGTGTACGTGGAGCGTATCGCCTTCTACGGTTACTTGAATGTCTTCTTCTCGAGCTCCAGCAACGTCCACGAGGACGATGAAGCCATTGGTTTCTTCGAAGACGTCAACTGGAGTGTCAAGATTCAGGTGGCGTTTCTGATGGCGATGATGGAGTGAATCTGAAACCTTGTGGCATACACCTTTGATAGCGGAGGTCGTGCCATGATGATGGCGATGTGTATTTAATGTGTTGCGGTCTTCACTTATTGTTCGCGTTTCAGTTTTCATGGCGCACCTCCTTAGGCTACTACCAGCTAAATTCTAAGTATCGATATATTCCCAATTATCATTAGTTGCAGCAGATATTGATCATGTTCGAGCGTTGAGCACTTGTTTTTGGAAGTGTGATTTCTAAACTTCCGTCGTTCATACAAGCTGTGACTGCCTCGCGAACAATACACTGTGGTATTGAAAGTGCTCGTTCGAAGGAGATATTAGCTCGGGTGTATCGGGTGTTGGTATCTGTTGTGTCTTGGGTACGGGTGATTTCAATATCAAGATTGCCTGAAATGATCAATTCACTTTTGGTCACTTCTACTTTCAAATCTGGGTTTGCAGTGTTTGGTACATGAGCGATGACATAGTAGTTGTCCATGTCTTCAGTAACTTCCAGTACTGGTGGTGCTGCTAATTCCCCTAAGCAGTTGTTACCTGTGCCTACCATGCGGTAACCTGGAGCCATTGAATCGATCATTTGATCGATGTTGGTTCGAATATCTTGGCAGCAGCTTGTTTGTCCGTTTGTCATTGTGTTTTTCATGGCACTCGTCCTTTAATACTTATGTGTTCCTTCTAACGTGCCGTACTTGGCGTTCCCGTCAGCACTCATGACTGACGACTGTGTATCAGTAGGGCAAGCGACGTGCCGACAGGGAACCGCCACCGATGGACCACGCGGCCAGGCTTGAGGGCCCTAAAACG
>CALCOW010000353.1 GCA_937899935.1 uncultured Phycisphaerae bacterium | reverse complement strand
ATTTAGGCGTCCTGTCTGACGTTCGAGGTGAAGGGGATGAGGAAGATGTTCTGGCCGAAGAGTTAGGCGAGAACTGGGCGCTGGTCGATGCTCAAATTGAAATGCGATATCGCATCAAGAATACAGAAGATGAAGGGAGTCGAGAAGCTCTCGTCGACTATCTGCTTTTCGCCTCAGACGATCCTTTTGCCCGCGGCAATTCCATGACTGCTCGAGAGCGCATCATGCAACGTGTTGCCATGAGAGAGGTCAGCCAATTCTTTGCGGACCAGACACTGGATAATGCGCTCTCAAGCGCACGCGGTGTGATTTCAAGTGAACTTCGCGATCGTATTCAATCGCGTTTGAACGAGCTTCACGCCGGTGTTGAGATTATTGATGTCACGATGGCACTGGTTCGCCCCAGTGGGTCAGTGGGTGAAGGCTTTGAAGAACTGGCATTGAGTCGTGAAGCACAAAAAGAACAGATTGCCACGGCCAAGGGTGATGCTGCCAGTCTCCTGACCAACTACATGGGTAATCCCGATCAAGCTGATGAAGTGGTTGCCCTCATTGAGCGCTATAACGAACTCAAGCAGGCCTATGAAGAATCGGTGCGGGCTGGCAATGAGAATGCCCCCGCCAGTCAAGAAAACAAGCAACAGATGGTGAGCGTGCGTCAGCAAGTCGAGGCTATCTTGTTTAAGAATGGTGGCACCGCGGCCCAGCACATTGCAGATGCAGAGACAGAGCGTTGGGTTGCGTTGATGGATCGACGAACACAAGCAAGTCGTGTCCAGGGTCAGCAGAAGGCTTATGCGGCGGCGCCATCCCTGTATCGTGAAAGAGGCATCATGGGTGCCTTGACACAAAACTTGCTTGGTGTCCGTAAATATGTGATTGGCCTAGATGCTGATCGATTAAATGTTGACTTATCACTTACAGAACTCAACCCGCTTCTCAACTTTGGTGATGCGCTAGGGGATGAGACAGAAGAGGATGCGAGCCAATGAGTAAAATCTTAGGAATCGGAGTCGCTTTGCTGTTGGTGATTGTGCTGGCACTTTATGCAAATACCTATCAGGTTTCTTATCACGAAGTGGCAGTGCAGACGCAGTTCGGCCAGTCTGATGAGCAGGGTGTTCAGACAGAACCAGGTCTGAAATTCAGAATTCCCTTTTTTAGTTCGGTCAAGAAACTAGATCGCCGTATTCAGATTCAACAAGTTTCTTTCGACACGTTGCAGACAAATGATGGTCACCAAGTACTGATCAAGTCCTTCTTGCTATGGAAAGTAGATACAGAAGACCCAGAGGGTCCCTTGAAGTTTTTCCGCACCTATGACGGATCAATTGCGGTTGCAAAAGATATGCTTGCGGGTCAGTTGCGAGACGCACTGTCGGTCATCAGTCAGTTTGACTATGAGGACTTACTTGGTACTGATAGTAAGTTAATTGAAGCAGAAGAGCGGGTCCTTGAAAAACTATCCTTTCTCAAGGACAGCGGTATTCAGCCGGTCGCAGTTGGTATAAGTCAGATATCGCTGCCGCCGAAAACCGCAACAGCAGTCCTCGGTCGAATGGAAGCGGATCGCAATGCTTTAGGGGAATCGGAACGCAATAGAGGTAAGGCCGAAGCTGAGCGGATTCGCTCTGAAGCGAGAGCAAAGCGAGATAAAATTAAGGCCTTTGCACTCCAGAGAGCTCAGGAAATTCAAGCCGTGGCCAACGAACGGGCTGCTGAATATCTTGCTCAGATGAGCCAAGATGAAGAGCTGGCCATCTTCCTGGTTTGGCTTGATGCGCTGCAAACAGCGCTGTCTGAAAATACGACGGTGATTCTGGAAACAGACTTTGCACCCTGGCATCTCATGGATGGTCCCAACGGCGGTATTCCAAAGCCAAATCGCCAGATCGGTGAACCGGCGCCAACCTCCTCCTCCCGTGGTAGCACCGCCTCGACGGCAGCTGTCACGAATGAAAACGCAGGTGGGGTGGCCAATGAGTGAGAAATCTCATGATCATGACAAGCTAGATTCTCCGGTGCCTTCAGAGGATGCGCTCATCGAAGAGATGGAAGAGGAGGAGCAGCCGCGGCGTCTCGCTTCAGCCGAGTTCTCTGTCAATACCGAGATTGGTAGCCAGGCCGCGCTGCGTGAGGCGATGGATCCGGCGAATCAGTCATTAGCCGATGCCATGCGGCTGACCTATCGGGTGCTTCAGTTCATCATTCTTATCCTCGTGGCCTTGTTCTTGATTTCCGGTATTACGCGGGTCGGTGACGGGGATACAGGAGTCGCTACCACTTGGGGCAAGATCAGTGGTGAAGAGTTGGAACCAGGTGTTCACATTACCTGGCCGCAGCCGGTCGGTCGGTTCATTGTTCTCGATGAATCAGCGACTCAGCGAGTCGTCCTCGATGAAGAATTTTGGCCATTCAAACGGAAGCTCGGTATGACCGATGCAGAGCAGCTCGCTGAAGCAAGTATGCACGAGCGACTGAGGCCAGGTGAGAGCGGCTATGTACTTACTTCTGATGGTGAAATTGCGCACATGCGTCTGGAAGCAAGCTGGATTGTGTTGGATCCTCGGGATTATCTGAATTCAGTGAGAGACCAGGCCGAAGCTGAAAAGCTTGTTAAGTTGGAACTCCGTCGTGCTGCCATCCATGTTATTACGAAGTATGACATGGACTCCCTTAATGAAGATGGAACGAAAGAGTCACTTAAGTCTGAGATCCAACGGACCGCTCAACAATCGCTTAACCACTTAAACTGTGGCATTAAAATTACCAACGTAGACTTTACTGAGCCTCCACAGGCGCCGCTTTTGCTCCAGAAAAACTACCAACAGTTTTTGGCTGATCGTGTTAAAGCCTCAGTGAATGTGACTGAAGCTGAACAAGATGCTGAGGAGATGTTGATTCGCGTTGCTGGTAGTGAGCATTCGAAGGTGACTGAACTTATTGAAGCCTACGAGGATGCCTTGGATGCCGGAGAAGATGAAGAGTCTACTCGACTACTGAATGAAGTTAATGCGCTTCTCGAAAGTGAGAAAATGGCTGGCATGGTGGCCACAACGATATCTGCAGCCAGGGGCTACACTTCCCATATTGAGTCATCCGTAGGAAGCGAAGCAAGACGTTTCATGAGTCTGCTGCCCGCTTACCAAGAGAGTCCAGATCTGGTGATTTGGAATTTGTGGAACGAGGCTTACGAAAAAGTCATGGATCGTCCGGATGTGGAGATTGTCTATGTGCCTGATTCCATTCAAACAATGAAGTTGAACATCAAGGGCTTAGATTCGATCCAGGAGGTCCGTCGAAAGAATCTCTTGGAACGACGATGGGCCGAGTCAATGTTTGATGGTATTGAGACG
>CALCOW010000352.1 GCA_937899935.1 uncultured Phycisphaerae bacterium | reverse complement strand
GAACTTAGGTGGCATGGCAGAATTCGTAAAAGAGACGGGTGCGGGATGGACATTCGAACTGGATGATGCGAAAAGTCTGAGGGCTGGTTTGGCTCAGATAGAAAGTGTATGTCGTTTGCAGCAAAGTCCAATCAAAGATCCGGGGCCACTTTTAGCTCCAAGAGGCCGGCAAGCTTATGTTCGTCGCCTGGTCGAGATATATCAGTCGCTGGTGAGGCCTCGTAATGAGATGAGATCTGTCTCATGAAGCGTGTGTTATTAGTGACACCTTTTTTCCCGCCTCAGCATGCCGCGGCCTCTCTTCGTACCGCTTCATTTGCAAGAGTCTGGGCAGAACTAGGTGCAGATGTCACCGTGCTTACGACGAAGAAGCGCCGTGATCAACAAGGTATGCCCGCGAAGGTTCCAGGTGTGCAGGTCCAAGAGATTGCTTTTCAGGTGAAGGGGTTTATTGAGCGGGCTCGGGCAGATCACAAGCGTGAACAGGCGGGCGAGCCGAAGATTGGCTCCACCAAGGAGGGCCGAGCGGCCAAGGTCAAGCGTTGGACAGGCGCTTATAGTGCGGCTCGCATGCCAGATGTCACCGATGCTTGGGTGAGGCCAGCAGTGGCTTGGGCAAAGCTGCATGGGCCATGGGACATTGTTGTGAGTTCAATCGGGCCATATACAGCACATCTTGTGGCGCTGAAACTGAAACAGGCAGGCGTTGCGGCTCGTTGGGTCGGGGACTATAGAGATCTATGGACGGGCAATCATATCTACCATGGTTTGTTTCCATTTACACTCAAAGAAAAATATCTCGAACGTCGGTGTCTTGCTGCGATGGATCATGTGACAGCGGTCAGTGCGCCGCTCGCGAAATGGCTGCAGCGAAGAACAAAGGTCACGGTGGATATTATTCCAAATGGTTTTGATCCTGAAACAGAACGTTCCGTACAATCGCTGCCAGAGAGTGAACCCGCCTTTCGTCTTGTGTACACGGGGTCCATTCATCGGCGTGGCCAAAGTCCCGAGCCATTGCTTCAAGCACTCAAGATTTTGGACATGGGGCGCGATAAGTCATCTCTACCTATTCGACTAGTGGTGGCTGGTTCAAGCCAGCCGCTCTGGTCTGCACGCGCCAACAAACTTGGTATTTTGCATATGATTGAAGGCAGGGGCTTGCTTGCTCAGGAAGATTCATTGTCATTGCAGGCAAGCGCAGACGCATTAATTGTGCTGGACTGGGATCATGTTGATGCGGGTGTCCTGACGACTAAGTTATGTGAATATCTTCCCTGTGACGCCCCAGTATTGGCGATTGGAGCACGGCAAGGATCTGGCGAGTGTGTTGTAGAGCAAGTGCTACAGGCAACAGGTCGTGGCCTTCATCTAGGCGGTGATGCGAAGCATATCTCAGAGGTCATTGAAAAAATGGTAGATGATCCAAGTGCACTGGGACTGGTTAAGAATAATGCTGAGATTGCGGTCTACCAAAGGCCTGGACTGGCAACAAAGATGTGGAAAATAATGACCGCAGATCAATCGAACTAGCTTGGGTATCATTTGCGACATTGGAATTCACGTGAGTCTGTCTTAAAAGGAAGAGTTGAATGAGCCAATCAATTAGATTTCTTGCTAGTCTCATATCTACTCTAGCATTCACGGTAACGTGTCTGGCTGATGCAATTCCTCAGGAGCGTCTTGATCGGCTCGATGCCAAGTTAGAGCAGTGGCAGACTGAGTATAAGATCCCTGGCCTCGCAATTGCGGTCATCCATGATGATCAGCCTATTCTGATGAAGGGATATGGTCTTGCGGACATCAAGTCTGAACGTCCCGTAACGCCTGAGACTATTTTTGCAGTCGGGTCAACAACCAAGGCATTTACATCGGGATTAATCGCGATGGAAATTGATCAGGGCGTGATGGCCTGGGATGATCCGATCACGAAGTTTCTTCCTGAATTTCAGCTCCAGATTGAAACGGATGATCCCGATGCCAAAGTTCTAATGACCGATTTGTTGTCGCACCAGACAGGTTTTACGCGCATGGGTCTGCTCTGGGCCGGTGGACTAGCAAATGACAAGTTGATCATGGAAACGGCGATTGCTGCGGAGCCCTTGGCGCCATTTCGCAAGCGATTTCTCTACAACAACGTAATGTATATGGTTGCCGGCCAAGGGCTTGCTCAGGCTGCGGGCCAAACATGGAGTGATCTTGTCAAAAGCAAGATTTTTATGCCACTGGGCATGAACAGTTCCAGTACTTCAATCAAGGAAGCCCAAAAAGATTCGCGTTTGGCCACGGGCTACTACTGGAATGATGAGAAGTCGATTTTTCAAGCTGTTCCGATGCGGGATCTTTTTAGTGTGGCGCCTGCCGGCGCCATCAACTCAAATGTCAAAGACATGGCTCAGTGGTTGCGTTTGCAGCTGGGCAAAGGGCAGGTTAATGGTACGCGCCTGATCGATGCTGCTCGATTTGATGAGATGTGGGAAGGCCGGATCACTATTGCGGGTAAGACAGAATACGGACTTGGTTGGATGGTACACAACCAAGGGGACGATCTCATCCTAGAACATGGCGGTAATATTGATGGATTTGCAGCATCCGTGGCAATCCGGCCACAAGATGGTCTTGGCTATGTGCTGTTGTGCAATGTCAGCGCTACTCCTTTGCAAGGTATGTATGAGAGCCTCTTTGATTTGCTGCTCGAGGATCAATCAGATGAAGAGGGGGCA
>CALCOW010000351.1 GCA_937899935.1 uncultured Phycisphaerae bacterium | reverse complement strand
GATGACATTGATGCATCTTCTGGCGATGAGGCTTGCAAGGCGATTTTGAAGAGGCTTGCACGGAAACTGTTTCGCGGGCCGGTCTCCGATGCTGAGATGCAGCAATTCTATGAGTATGCCATGAAAGCGCTTGCCCGGGACCGAAGCATTTTTTCAGGTCTACAGGCGGGCATTCGCGGAATGTTATGTTCCCCGAAATTCCTGTTTAAGCAGGAAGGCGAATCAGGGACATTGGATCATTACGCAATCGCTGCGCGTATGTCGTATTTCCTGTGGAATTCCCTGCCCGACGAGATTCTTTTCGAACTGGCCAGTCAGGGTAAGCTGAAGGATCCCATAGTCCGTCGTGAGCAGACGCACCGAATGTTACAGGCCGAAAGAACAGATCGCTTCGTCAAAGACTATGTTCACCAATGGCTCGATCTTGAAAAACTTAAGATCATCGAACCTGACCTAAGCATTTTCACTGTTGATGAATTCGACCTTGTCCGCGATCAGATCAAGGAAGAACCAGTTGAATTCTTCAAGGAAGTACTGTCGAACAATTTGAGCTTGGAGAATTTTATCGACTCTGATTTCGTGATGATCACGCCGGAGCTTAACTACATTTATCGGATTGATGGACATCCGGTCGCGACGCCGAGTAAAAGACCTGGTGCAAGTAAAATATCACCAAAAGATTATAGACCCAAAGAGATCACATCAGAGTTCTCTAAAGTGATGCTGGGCGAAAAAAACCGCTATCGCGGGGGGCTGCTTTCACAGGCAGGATTCATGCTGATGACGACCAACAACGGGGAATACACCAACCCGTTTTATCGTGGCGCCTGGGTATTGAAGAGTTTTTACGGAGATCCTCTTGAGACACCCGAAGACTTGGAGATCTCGGCACTGAGTCCCCCCACGAAAACCAAGACTATTAAAGAAACAATTGATGCACACAGAGAGAGTGCCAGTTGTAATATGTGCCACAAGAAGATGGATCCCCTCGGAATTGCACTGGAAAATTTTGATGTAATGGGACGCTGGCGAGACCAGTACACAGACGTGAGCAACTACACCTCCAACAAGAATAAGGGGCAACGTTTTCCCGTCGACACGAGAACGGCCCACATGGACGGCAGAGCCTTCGAGGGCCCTCAAGGCCTGAAGAAAATCCTGATGGAAGATAAGGAAACTTTCTCCAGAGCATTCATCGAAAACATTCTCTCCTATGCCATGGCGCGCGAGCTCACATTTAGCGACCGCACGAATATCAACCAGCTCTATGAGCAGTCCGCTAAGAATGACTTCAGACTGCGAGACATTCTGCTGGCGATTGTTTCGGCAGAGAGCTTCACCAAACGATAGAGCATTGCCGCACTTAGTGCGCTTGAAGGTGGAGCGGGTGATGGGAATCGAACCCACGTCTCAAGCTTGGGAAGCTCACGTACTACCATTGTACGACACCCGCGTTTGAAGTCGCCATTCTGGCAAAGGGTATAACCGAAGGCAACTTTTTACCAGCTGACC
>CALCOW010000350.1 GCA_937899935.1 uncultured Phycisphaerae bacterium | reverse complement strand
ACCAGCTGTTCCGTCGTCAAGGAATCTGAATGTAGTGGAGCTTGGCAGGGTGCCAACACAGACTGTGCAAGTGACCCCTGCGCTGCACCCACAGGTTCCACATTGTTGATGGCTTTCCGTGGAAACCCAACTATTGATGGGAGACGCTACAAGGATGAAGACATCATGTCTTATGACCCCACGACCGGTGAGACTTCCGTCTACTTTGATGGAAGTGATGTTGGATTTGCTGCGGGTCGTATTCACGCCTTCTGCCTTTTGCCTGATGGAGACATTCTCATTAGCCCGCACAAAGCGATGACCATTCCAGGTCTCAGTGGCGGACCGAGTGGCGAGTCTGTCGATGATTCTGACATCATCCGTTTCTCGCCGACGAATCTCGGTGGTGCAACCAGTGGTTCCTGGTCCTTCTATTTTGACGGAAGTGATGTTGGTCTCACGACAAACGGTGAGGATATTGATGGCTTAAGTGTTCTATCTGATGGCGCCTTACTCATTTCTACCGTAGGTTCACCGGGTGTGACTGGACTGAGTTCGTTGAAGGACGAAGATATCGTTCGCTTTGATGCCAGTGCACTTGGCGCCTCGACCAGTGGTAGTTGGAGTTACTACATGGATGGAAGTGATGTGGGACTGTCAGCAGACAAGTATCACGATATTGATGCAATGAGTGTATTGACTGAAGGCATCATTTCACTCTCAACGCTGGGTAATTACAACGTTGGGTCAATCGCTGGTGGTGATGAAGATGTGCTCGACTTTACGGTCACTTCTTTCGGGTCTTCGACGAGCGGTTCGTTCTCACTACTGTTCGATGGTAGCGCTGACTTATCCTTGGCTTCTGGAGCGGACATCATAGGCCTTCATGAAGTTGGTACTCCATAGTCGATCTAGACTGCCATCTCGATGAACAACAACCCCTTCCAGGCCTTTTGTCTGGAAGGGGTTTTTAGTTCTTGCTTTGTTGTGAGGTAGCTTACCGAGGCGTCATGCACGACTCACCTAGGACTTGTCATCGGTGGTCGCAGGAGGCTCAGTTTTCGAAGGTTGCTCGGTCTGTCTCACGCTTAATAACTCAAAAGCGCGCTGTTGTAGCTTACTTAATTTTTTGGCAAGGCCATGTAGCCATTTTGAACGAACCAAGTTGCTATCTGCTGTATGGAGGGAAGTGGCGACGTAGCGGCCATATCTCATTGCGCTGAACTGAGAAATAGTCATGAGTTCATTAAATCTGGCCTTGCCAGGCAAAAGAAGATCTACTGTTGTAGCGTTCTTAATAGCACTCCGAGTGCTCGCCTCAATTGCTGGTAGATATTCCTTCGTCATCTCAAGTGAATCATCTTCTGCTGCATAAGCCTTGAGTTGCGTGACGGCATCTGTGGCTACGCTTGAAATGTCCGTTAAGAGATCAGCCAAATCAGATTCAGCGTGTTTAATCTTGAGGATCTCGGCAACCTTTGCTTCTTCTTTCATAAGTTCATAAAGCAGCGCATATCCTGCATTGAGCTGCATGGCGCCGCTGGCATCGTCAGGCAATGGACGGCTAATGGTGTGAGAGCAGCCCGACAAAATAAAGCAGGAGATAGAAAACAAGGTCAACCAGCGGCAACGGCTCATACAAGGCTCCGATTCATTCTCGCGTAAAGTAAATAGCTGTTGATGGAATCTAATTCTGTCTGACCTAATCGGATGGGAGTCCATTGTATAGCCAAAAATAAGTAAGCCCGTCTCGTTTCCGAGCCGGGCTTGGCCTTTAGTTTACCGTTTAGTTTCCTTCTCGGCTCTCCTTAGGCCGCCGTCTTCCAGTTCCAGCTTTCGCCTTTCCTTTTCAACTGCAAGATCAATTTTAAAGATACGAACTTCAGTCGCAATGGCCTGACATAAAAAAAAGGATAAAGTGCATCTCTGGTGGATAAGTGAAGTCGCAACATATCTCAGACACAAAAAAGTGCTTTGTGTCTTTTGGCACAATGTTCAATCGAGTGGATAACTAGTTGACAACATGACGGTCGACCAATGCTCAGGAAAATCTAAGGATCAAAGTGGCCGGCGATTCACACACCACTCGTTAGCAAGGCGGTGCGAGTGAGGTGGTGGTGGAGGCATCTTTCGCGGGAGTCTCCAAAATGCCACGCACACGCGGGAAGAGGATAGCGCCCTCAATGACCATCCACACCTGTAGAACGATGGTTATTGATGCAATACCAACCAGAATCCACCGTTCAGCTTTGTACCAACTATCGGCGCCACCATAGCCAACATAGGCTTGTTCAATCATGGCCCATATTGGTAAGACGATCATGAGCAAGAGTGGAAGAATTAAGAACCAGATAGGTTTATTGCGACGCCAGAGGTAAAAGGCAATGACGAGAAATGCCAAGCCTGCAAGCATTTGATTGGTGGCTCCAAACATAGGCCACAATATTAATCCGCCCGTACCTAATTGGCTCCATGACCAATCATCACCCAACGGAACAGCAGCGAGAGCAGCTGCCACAAGGACGGCAATGAGCGTGGCGATATAACGATTTCCCAACCCATTATGGATGCTGTTGCGTACCCATCTGCGGGTTGACGGTGTCTTTCCTGAGCGACTGATCGTTCGGCCGAGTTCCTGGATGACATACCGCTGTAAACGCGTGGCTGTATCTAGCGTTGTCGCAGCAAAGGAAGCGACAAATACACCCATCAAGGCAGTTCCTACCGATATTGGAATGCCCAGTGCTCCCAAAAAATTCGATGAGCCATCGACAAAGGCACCAACTGTTTTCCTTAGATTCATGGCATCCCAGCTGGTGTAATGCAGTTTCCATGCAGCTTGTCCTAAAACGGTAGATCCGTCAGTGGACACCACTCCTAATCCGATGCCTGCTGTGCATGCAAGAATCACCAGCGTTGCCAAGAAACCTTCGGTAAGCATGCTGCCAAATCCAACCACTGGCGCATCAGTTTCTGATCGCATTTGTTTGCTCGAGGTGCCGCTTGCAACAAGGCAATGAAAACCACTGATAGCGCCACAGGCAATCGTGATGAACAGAAAGGGAAAGATCATTGGTGCGCCTACTGGATTTGGATCAAATGCTGGGGCGACTAATTCAAGTGGGGGGCGAACTTGATCAGGGCCAACACTTGGCCCTCCCAGTAGAGCCGCAGCAATGAGGCCAACAATGATCAGCGCCAAAGCGCTTATAAGCTGTAGTGAGTTAATGTAATCACGCGGTTGTAGTAGTGTCCAGACCGGCAACACAGAGGCAATAAAACAGTACACCAGTAAAACAATCACCCAGGTCATGGTGGGCCATGCAGCAAGAGTGTCATTGAAAATTCCGAGCCATCCCTCGTCACCAAAGATCACACTCAGATACATAAGTGCTAGTGCAATAAGCGAAGGGATTAGAAGAGAAGCGCCTCGCTTGCGTAGATAGATACCGACCACGATGGCAAGTGGAATCTGAACGAGGCACGGGAAGATCGATTGAGGAAACTGTTTAAAGACACTTGAGATCACCAGGCCAAAGATGGCTAACACGATGGTGAGGCCAATGGTGAGGATGAGCAAAAAGAGTGTGCGAACGCGCTGGTTTAATAATTGGCCTGCAATGTTGCCGATTGATTCGCCACGATTCCGCAAACTCACAACGAGACTACCGAGGTCATGTACAGCACCTATGAAGATCGATCCCAGAAAAACCCAAAGGACCGCCGGGACCCACCCCCAAAGCACAGCAATCGCTGGGCCGACAATTGGTCCTGTACCGGCAATAGAAGTGAAGTGATGTCCAAACACAATCGAACGGCTGGAGGGAACAAAATCGACATCATCTTGTTGTGCAATTGACGGGCAGATAGCCTTGCGACTGAGATTGAAAATTTTTCGGCCAAGCCATCGCCCATACGTGTGATAAGCGATCAAAAATCCAACTCCGGCAAGTATGGCGATCA
>CALCOW010000349.1 GCA_937899935.1 uncultured Phycisphaerae bacterium | reverse complement strand
CGCCAGCTTATCGAAGGCCGTCCAAAATTCCGGAAAACTCTTGCTCACACAGGCAGGATCTTTAATCGACACACCACCCCTTCGAAGCCCAAGAACCGCGAAGGCCATCGCCATACGATGGTCATCATAGGTTTCAACAAGAACCGGGGTATCAGGCATCCTCTGCGGCCTAATTTCAATGGCATCCATGCTGCCAGACGCATCCCCACCGAGTCGCTGCAACTCATTAACGATCGCGGTAATTCGATCGCTTTCTTTAATCTTGAGTGTCTGTAAGCCGGTAATGCGTGTTGGCGTTTCTGCCATGGACGCAAGAACCGCAAGCATGACTGCACCGTCAGGGCAGTTGGCTGCATCAAAGTCGATGCCTTTGAGCGCCGCGGTGCCGCGAACACTGATCGAGTCTGAAGTTCGCTCTACGATCGCGCCCATACTTGAAAAGGCATCAAGGATGTGCATGTCAGGTTGCAGGCTCTGGCCGCCAAGCCCCTCAATTCGACAGTGCGATCCTGGGCTCATTGCCGCGGCCGCAAGAAAGTAAAGAGCACTACTTGCATCTGGCTCGATGTCGTACTTCCGACCTGCTACATTTTTCCGTGGAACAAAGAAAATGCCACCCATCGACTCGGCATCTCGTTGATGAATTGCCACTGGCATTTGGCCCCAAGACTTCAACATTTCAATGGTCATATCAATATACGTTCGACTGGTGAGGTCGTTGCCGTAGCGCAAGACAAGCCCCTCAGGCAGACAGGCACCGATCAGTAGTATCGCTGAGATGAACTGGCTGGAATCAATTTGGCCAACACTCAAACGCCCATTGATCCTTGCCCTGGCGACCGGATCAACGACCAAAGGTAAATGCCCCGCTTCACTCTCAAAATGGACTCCACATCCCATGCGCTCGATGAGTTGCGCCAACTGTGCAATTGGGCGTTCTCGCATACGAGCACTTCCGTCGATGTGAACCGGCTCTGGTGACAACACTGACAGAGCCATCATAAACCGTGAGGGCGTACCTCCATGACCTAAGTTGACGCGACCTCCTTGCGGTAATCTTCCACCGCAGCCCTGAACAACGACGTCTTGCCCATCGTAGCGCGATTCAATACCCAGCGCCCTCATCGCATTAAGTAGGCCATCTGTATCATCACTCCGCAAAGGACGCCGCAAGGTAGATTGGCCATCCGCCAGCGCTGCTAACATGAACGCTCGATTCGTCAGACTCTTGGACCCGGGCACACCAATAGCCACGTCAAATGGTTGATGCTGTTCAGGAATGCGACGCGAATCGCAATCAAGTTTCTTTCCTGGCGACGACATCGCTAGTCGCCCTTGCGAAAGACGGCAACGACATCCGCAATTGGTATCACAAAGAGTCGATTGTCACCTTCAAAATCGACTGGTATCCCGTGCTTTGGATTGAATAACACTCGATCATATTGAGCAACAGGGTAATCTTCATCATTGGCAATCTGCGTACTGATAGCGACCACCCGGCCGGTCAGCGTTGGTATTTCCAGCTTATCAGGAAGGTGGATGCCCACTTTCGTGATCTTCTTATCCTCATCCTTCCGAATCAGGACCCGGTCCCCAATAGGCTCGACGGTCTCGATTGCCATACGCTTTTTTTGAGGTGCTTTTGCCATCCCTCCATGATAGCCACCAACGGCAGACAATCTCTACTCTGCCCAGCTGAATGCTTGCAGCAGAGCCCTATAACAACCAACGGCGGGTTTGGCTCAGAAAGCAATAACACCCAGTCCAGATCAGCCCTTACAATGAAGGGACGCTCGCGGATGACCATACGCCCCCCAAACTTCCGGACCCTATTCCGTGTGGTAGCGCGATCTAGGAGCAAATGAACGATGTCTCAAGGAACCTCTATGTCTGCCTCGCAGTCCTCCAAGCAATCGACCGATCCACTTCATCTCATCGATGTCGACCATGTTCGCTTTAACGTTGGCAATGCCAAGCAGGCTGCTTACTTCTATGCCAGTTGCTTTGGCTTCGATATATCCCAGGTCAGCGATCTGACCACAGGAAATCGGGAACAGGCACGCTACCTGCTTACCCAAGGCAATATCCGCATTGTCTTAACAACTGGCCTCTGCCCAAATGATGATTGCCAACAGCACGTCAATCGCTTTGGTGATGGCGTCAAGGACATTGCATTTAGTGTCTTTGACGCGGAGAAGGCGTATGAACAGGCCCGTTCCAATGGTGGCGAGAGCGCCTACGAGCCTTACGAAATCAGCGACGAACAAGGTCGTGTGGTGATGGCTGGCATCAAAACCTATGGCGATGTTGTACACAGTCTCGTATCTCGCCATGGTGACTACGAGCTGCCCAATGTCAAACGTGGCGGCTTGTTTATGCCTGGCTTCAAAGATCGCCATTTCGCAATTAATGACTACAACGCCAAGAATCCCTGCGGCCTGAAGTTCCTCGACCACTGTGTTGGGAATGTTGAAGAAGGAAAGATGAACCACTGGGTAAACTGGTATGAACAGGTCATGGGCTTCGGCCTCTTTAAGCACTTTGATGACAAAGATATTTCAACTGAACACTCGGCCCTCATGAGCAAAGTGATGGCCTCTGGAAATCACTTGATCAAAATGCCGATCAATGAACCAGCTGAAGGCAACAAGAAAAGCCAGATCGAGGAATATTTAGATTGGCATGATGGCTGCCCCGGCGTTCAACACCTCGCATTCAGAACGGATGACGAGATTAGTTCTGTTGCCGAACTACGTCGCCGTGGCGTTGATTTCCTGAAGATTCCAGACGCCTACTACGAACTTGTTTGGGACCGGGTTGGTGACATCGATGAGTGCATCAAGAGGGTCCAGGAGCTCGGCATTCTGGTAGACCGTGACGATGAGGGCTATCTGCTACAACTTTTCACACGTCCACTCCAAGACCGCCCCACTCTCTTCTTTGAAATCATTTGCAGAAGAGGCAGCCAGAGTTTTGGAAAAGGGAATTTCAAAGCGCTCTTCGAGGCCCTTGAGCTCGAACAAGAACGACGCGGGAATCTCTAATTAACGACGAAAGTCACTTATGCCTTACTACACACAACTTGGCGAAATTCCTCCCAAACGCCACATCCAGTTTCGCAAGCCCTCTGGCGAACTTTATAGCGAAGAGGTCTTTGGGACGGAGGGGTTCGTAGGCCCCACATCGACGCTGTATCACATTCATCCACCAACACAGGTTTCCGGCTGGGAAACCCTGTACTCCACAGCGACTGAATTTATTGAGACTGATGTCATGCGCATGCGGCACATTCGGTCACAGGAAATGGATCCCACTGGCGATCCAATCATGGGGCGGGTCGTTTTACTTGGTAATGCCGATGTCGAGATGAGTATCTGTCTTCCCGCAGATCCCATGGACTACCACTACAAGAATGGCTCTGGCGATGAACTCTTGTTCATACATTATGGCTCAGGAACTCTCTACACGAGCATGGGCACGCTCTCTTTTGGGCCCAAAGACTACGTGGTCATACCAAAGGGCGTCATCTATCGAATGGAATTCGATAAAAAGCAATCGCCCGATGATCCTGATCCTCGATTCCTTTGCTTTGAGACGATGAACACCTCGCACATCTTGCCGCCTCAGCGATACATCTCAAAGAAGACCAGTCAATTTCTTGAGCATGCACCTTACTGTGAACGCGACCTGAGACTGCCGACCTTTCCGCTCAGCTACGACCAACAAGGCGAGTTTGATGTACGCATCAAGGCACGCAACCGGGTGCATCGTTATATCTATGACTACCATCCACTTGATGTGGTTGGCTGGGATGGATGCTACTACCCTTATTGCTTTAACATCGATGACTTTTCACCGATCTTAGCCAAGCACCATATGCCACCGCCGACACACCAAACCTTTGAAGGGCACAACTTCGTCATCTGTTCGTTTTGCCCTCGTGTACTCGATTTTCATCCGCTGGCTATTCCCGTTCCTTATCACCACAGCAATCTCGACTCTGATGAAGTGCTCTACTACGTGGAAGGCAACTACAAAGCTCGACGCGGCATTTCTTCAGGTTCGTTCAGTCTTCATCCGCAAGGCATCCCTCACGGCCCGCACCCCGGCACGATCGAAAAGAGTCTTGGTGCGAAGTGGACGGATGAGCTTGCTGTGATGTGTGACACATTTCGCCCCCTTTTTCCGACAAAGGCAGCCCTTGGTCTGGATGATCCAGACTACCCCGCTTCATGGGCTGCATGGAAACCTGAGAAGGAGGACAATGGCAGCGAGACCACAGATACCTGGTCTTAGCTCATCTATTGTTTGCGATACGATGATATGTTGCGCCGCCACATGCAATTATGCCCAGTGTAATTATTCCAGCCTATAACGAAGAGTCCTGTATTGAGCGCACCCTACGTGGCGTTCTTACTGATGCCACCGATGATCTTGAGATCGTGGTCGTACCGAACGCCTGCACGGATCGAACAGCAGAGATTGCAGATTCACTCGACAAACGCATTCGAGTGATCTCCACGCCGATCCCAGGAAAGTGCCATGCACTCAATCTTGGCGAGCAGCACCTTCGGACATTTCCACGTATTTTTCTTGATGCTGATATACAACTCTCGCCCGGAGCCATACCAGAGCTTCTCCGGAATTGCGGCCGCCCCCACCCAATTGTTTCCCCATTACCCGTCTACAACATGCGACATGCCTCGATCGGCATGCGGTTGTTCATGCGAGCCGAGGCCTTCAATCACTATTTCGGACATGGGTCACCAAATGGAAGTGGTTGCTTTGTTCTGACCGAAGAGGGTCGCCAGCGATGGGGAACCTTTCCCGACATCATGGCAGACGATGCCTTTGTCCACGGCCACTTCCAACCTTTTGAGACCATAACGATACGAGAAGCAACCGCAACCGTGATGCCCCCTCGCGATGTCTTCTCCATGATCAAAGTGCAGGGGCGCGTGCGCCGTGGCACCTATGAAATTTTTCATCGCTATCCAGAACTTGCCAGCAATCATGAATCACAAGTTGGTGGATCACTGGGACGGATGCTCATTCGCCCTTGGGAATGGCCTGCCTTTGCTGTGTATGCGTTTGTCAAGATCCGAGAGAGACAGCTGGCAAAAGCCGATATCAAGCGCGGACAGAAGGATTGGATTCGCGACGAAACAACACGGCGGCAATTTTGATCTTCCGCCGTAGTAGACCACCAACTCAAATCACATCTCACTAAGAGAGCGCGGGAAGAATGACACCGCGGCAACATCCCAATCCAACTCGAGCAGCGCCTTCTGAATCGCACCAAGCCTTGATGGTGACTTCGTCCCCATCTTGAAGCAGCTTTCGTTGTGTTCCATCTGGCAGATCGATCGGCTCAGTGCCTCGCCATGCTAACTCCAACATGCTGCCCCAAGCGTCTTTCGTCGTTCCAGAGACCGTACCAGAACCAAGCAGATCGCCTGGTCGCATCGGGCATCCGCTACTCGTGTGATGCGTTAGCATCTGAGCAAACGTCCAGGTAAGGTCTTCGAGCGAACCATGACTAAGACGCATCGCGTCGATGCCCTTTTCACGCATCTGATGCGAGCGAAGCCACACCTCACAAGTCACATCCAGTGCATCTTCTGTGACCGGCTGCAAGTAACTAAGCACCTTCGGATCACCTTCCTGGCGACGTGGACCAGCTTTTCGATAAGGCGCCAATGCCTCCATGGTGACCACCCAGGGACTGATGCTCGAAGCAAAGTTCTTGCCATTGAAAGGCCCCAATGGCTGGTACTCCCACTTTTGAATATCCCGAGCGGACCAATCGTTCAGAATCACCAATCCGAAGATGTGGTCCATCGCATTTGGCATTTCAATAGGTGAACCGATCGCGTTACCGGTACCGACAAACGCCGCAAATTCCAATTCATAGTCCAGAAGGCGGCACGACCCAAAGGTCGGCGGCCCGTCTTCCGGCTTGAGCTGTCCCTGCGGCCGCCGAATAGGTGTCTCAGAAACAACAATACTGCTCGCTCTCCCGTGATAACCCACTGGCAAATGCAAGTAGTTTGGCAGCAAGGCATCTCCATCCGGGCGAAACATTTTCCCCAGATTGGTCGCGTGATGGCGAGACGCATAGAAATCAGTGTAATCACCAATGATCGCAGGAAGTACCATCGAAGTGCCTTCCATCGGCACCAGTAATTCTGGGCGGGGATCATGGCTTGCCGACAGAAGTGATGACAGCGACGCCCGCACATGCTTCCATGTCGCTTGCCCTTGCCCCATAAAACTATTGAGTTCTGTCGCGGATAACGAGCATGCGGACTCTGCATCAAGATCAGCCAGAGCCCGTGCTTCAACAGCGGCATGCACGTCTAGAATTTGATCACCGATGGCAACACCGATGTGTCGCTGCCCTTCTGTGTTTAGAAAGACGCCAAAAGGTAGATTTTGAATGGGAAAGTCACTGATGGGATCATTTGCAGATTGAACCCAACTTTGCAATGAGGGATCATGAGTATGGTCTATCGATGCCACTTGTTCTACCTTCTCAAATATCAGTCCAGTATTCCGAGGTGGCGCAACTCTTCCAGTGGCTCTTTGAATTCACATGAGCCAAAGCTGATAGCACCCTCGATACGAGAATGAATAATGTCTTGTATACCAATTTCGTATTCGCGCCAGCGAAGAACATCTTCTTCGAACTTAAATGCTGTTTCGGATCGCTCGGTGAGCACTTCAATCAATTCTTCTTGATCCAGTCGACAGGCCCGAGTCAGTACGGCCCCTACAAAAACGTTCAACAAACCAAACTCATCGGCACCAACGGTCTTATTTCGATGAGGCAGTGCATGATGCAATCCTGCCGTTGCCTTCAGAGGAACATCCGCGCGTACGCAGGCCAATATAAAATCAGCAACGGCTTCTGGCGGCGGATACGCCTCCGGTACCACACCACCAGTGCGAACCTTGGCCGCAGCCACCGAACCAGAAAGCGCCGCAACGTGCCCCCGAATATCCGTATTAACGGGTAGCTCGAAAAATGGCATCAGGTCATCTGGCATGATGTTCAGTGCCGAATCGATTTGGCTCGCATCAGGCGCCTTGAGATCAACAACATCAACCACACACCATCCATTCTCAGCGTGGCTATGTTTTTCATTAAATGCCGCAATGGTACGCAGGTCATCGGGCAACCCTTGATCACCCGCCGGACGAACCAACGTATTAACGCACCAAGGCGCCGCCTGGGAAGATTTCGGCAAGGGCGCCAAGGCTGCAAATTCATCGAGCCTATCGACCGGAATTAAGATACGCCCGAGCACCCAAGCGTCGTCCCCTTCCAGATAAGCGGCGTAGTTATTGACCACACGGTCAAGTGGCAAGTCTGCTGGCGGAAAGAGTCCCGCATAATCAATCAGACCATCGAAGAAAGCTGCCGCAATGGAGAGTTCCTCGTCGGCGGCTATACCATCTTCAAAATCAGCGTGGGTGTCTTTATTTTGCTCAACCATGATTCATACCATCTACGGTGCTACTTGAGCCAACACGGCTGAGGCATTGCTCTATTCGAGCGAGCGTCTCTTGGCGCCCCAGCATTGCAAGCGTGTCATATATGGGCGGACTAATGGTGGTACCAGTGACTGCCACCCGCAAAGGCTGGGCAACTTTGCCCAGCTTCCCATCAGCGAACTCCTGAGCGTAAAGAGCAACAGCCTGTTCTAGTGTAGCTACGTCCCACGGGTCCACCGTAGCCATTCGATCGCGAAGTTGGGCCAAGTGGTCAAGGCCACTTGGAGGCCCGCCTGCCAGAGCCTTCCGAACCGACTTGCTGTCCTGGATTTCGATTTGATGAGCCTCTTTCAGCAAGAACTGACAGGACTCGACTGGATCATGCAGCGTCTTCGAACGCTCTTGGTTACAGGCA
>CALCOW010000348.1 GCA_937899935.1 uncultured Phycisphaerae bacterium | reverse complement strand
CTGTACATCGTGAAGTGGTACCTGGCGAGCGGTGTACGGTTCACTAAGTACGCCAAGAATGGCTCGATCTGTTTCTGCGGCGGCGGCAAGAACGTCGATAGGTTCTTGGTCACTTTCACCTGTAATCGAAGTGATAAAGTTATCGACCTTCTCGAAGACGGGATTGACCGTCGTGGCCGCAGCGTTGCGTACGGATTTTCCTAGGAAGAAGAGTGATCCGCAGGCAAGCACAATGGCACCTGATAAAAGAAGAGCGCCAGTACGCAGTCGTCGAGCGCGTCCGCCACGGACCGAACCACCTGTGTTTAATGCATCGAGTGTTTCGTCGAATACAGGGTCAAGACCTTCGCTATCAAAGTTCTGGACATCAGGTTGTTGTTCAGGATCATTGAGATTCATGATCATTCTCCAGGGGATAATGCCCCATTGTTATCCTTCGTAGTAAATACTCAGAATAAAGTCAGCATTAATCAAGCCCGTATCACGATCATCATCTCTTGGTCCAAGTGGGCCACCTGAATGACTAATCGAGAGTGAGTGGACACGTGTAATTCTCGGAAGCGCTTCTAGTTCAAGAAGGAACTGATAAAAACCATCGAATGATCCTTCAATCTCGATTCGATGAGGGGCTTCTCGATAGTTGGAAGAGCCGACTTGCCTTTCTGCCTGAGTCTTGAAGGACTGTGGTTCCAAACCATTGCGACTCGCAATGGTCCATACCTGAGCAAGAATGACATCCACATGTTGCTTTGATGGAAGCTTGAGTTCAAGCTGATCAATAGCGTCTCGCCCTTGGTCTATCATCGAACCGAGATCCGCAATGGTTCGTTCCATTTCAGCGAGGCGGTTAAGACGTGCTTGCTTGATGCGCAGTTTGTCTTGCACCTTTTGAATCTCGCTATTGCGAGGTTCAAAAACGTAGAAGTAAGCGGCCAGTGGTACTGCAGCTAACAAGATAAAGAAGATCCATTGTCGTGCGCCGATGTGCATGGCTATTGGTTCCTCACTTTTTCACGATGAATGGTGGCAACGGTTGAATCAGAGGGCATGTCAGCAGACACGGCGCGAGCGACTTGGCCGCCAGGGCCACGAGGAATCTGCAGTGGGGTAACCTCACTGATATCAGCGTTTTCACTCAAGGTAATGTGAATGCGGAACTCACGGTACTCTTCATCCATGATTTCCTTGCCTTCAGAATATTCAAGTGACACATTCTCGAGTAAGTCAAAGTTCTTGAGCGCATGAATGAATTGTGAGACTTCGAGGTCCGTGACTGCTAGACCCGTAATTTGCATCTTCACTCTGAACTTCGGAGCAGGCTGTTGCTCAAGGTCCTTGGCAACATCAGAGCGAGTCTTGCCACGGGTGGGGCGGTTGGCGGCCTGATTCGCATCAGTAGGCATTTGTCGCACCTTCTCAGAGGTGAGATCAAATTCAAGGACACTGAGTTGATCTGGCATTCGATTGATTACCTCGGCCAAGAGAATTGATCGAGGAACGCGTTCGACAAGGCTCGAAGCCATTTCTGCTTTGGAGAGCATTGATTTCTTCTGCTCTTCTAATTCAGTGAGTTCGTAGATCTGTCTTCCAGCCAGTTCGTATTTGCGTGCCACTTCAGCCTGGGCATTATGTATCGCATGCCATTTTTGATTGGTCACAAAATAGGCGCCAATCACACCCAACATAACGATGACAAATAACACACCACTCATAATGTTGGCGCGTAGATCAAGACGATCTTCTACATAATCATCGGGAAGGAAGCTCTTGCTTGACATGTGAAGGGCTCCTATAGATCCGTGGGACAGGCAGTGAGACCGCAAGCGACCGCCCATCCTGGTTGTGGCTGACCGAACGTGAGGCCAGTCACACTTGAGTGACTAGAAAAGACAAGGCGAGCGAGTGGATCACCCAACTGGCCCGGAAGACGTAATGACTTAACAAGTGTTCGACACAGCCAGCTCTGTCGTGCTTCGCCACCAACCATCACGACACGATCGATGTTGCGACCAGGAAAGAGCCCGTCGTGATAACGAACACACATGGATAATTCATCAGTCATGGTGTCGATGACATCGTTGAGTGAAAGTTCGTCGACAGGCGAGGCACTTCCGTTGGAATCAATGCTGTGGCGTAATGCGGGGGCAATCTCACCAACACGGCGATCATCATGCACTGCAATTCCGCCTTGTTCAGGCTGACGCGCAACGCTAGTCATTCTGCCCTTGGCAAGACCGGCGTTAAAGACAGCCATGCCATTGGTTGAATGTGATGCGACACCATTTGATGTCGTGTGCGTGGCCAAAGAAAGCCGTTGACTACGTGCCGCTGCGAGGTCACAGTGATGACGTTCAGCGATATGCAGATCAAGATCACGGCCACCGAGGGCCATTGCTCTGGCAAAAACGAGATTACTACCATGTGCGATTGCAACACGGGTGGCACTCCAGCCAAAGTCAACATAGAGCGTTGAAGTATCTTTATCAGATTCACGTCGATTGAGATGATCAAAGGCGCGGATCATGGCCATTAGTTCAGAATGCACACCAATCGTTGCGAGCTTACATTTCTTGAGCATCGCGACATAGCGCATCACCAACTCGCGTTGAATCGCAAGGGTGACGACCTCAGTTGCTGGTTGATCATCACGATACACACTGGTAATCGGGAACGATCTGGTCACCAAGCTACCAGGCATGCAGTTCAGTTGAATTTGTAGGTTAGATTGCACCAGTTCTTCGATATTCGATTCAGTGATACCGGAGAGCTGAAGGTGCTGGATGGTGCTTTGCTGACAGGGGAGCGAGATAATGCAGCGCTTGCCTTTGAACTGCCCCTTTTTGAGAGCTGGGGGAATTTCAGTTGTATAAAATTCCATCAGCTTGTCGAGATCCCCGCGGATCTTTGCGGGCACAGGTATCTCAATGGCAGCGAGCAACTCTGGTTGCTCTGCACTTGAAACTTGCAGCAGCTTTAGGCTTGAGCTGCCAAAGTCAATTGCAATCGGGGAAGGTTGCGAGGAAAACATACCAATGCCCATGAGATGACTGCCTCCAGTCGTAAAGAACGCTGCGACGAGCCCCAGTGGGCTTGCTCGCCTCACTTCATCGTCGCTTAGAGGGCCTCGGTTGAGGCCAGATGATTGGATCTGAGCGGGTTGATGCGGATTAGGCTGTGGAGTGCTGAAATGCCCGGACAAAAGGTCCGGTAACCCAATCGATGTAGCATCTGTAGGGACTCGCTTCGGTTTACCGGTCCATCGAAATCAGTCGGCGCGACCGGGCAGGTGCAAAACGGAAGGCCCGATTTTCGTGATCAGGCTGAAATCAAGGTCTCAACGACCCTGGGGACGGCCACACGGAGTGACTCAAGTGCCGCAGGGATATTCCACTCTTGCCCTTCGCGGTCACCCGTTTGGTTGCTAATCGACCGTATTTCAATACCGGGTACACCCATGCGTCTTGCAGCGTGAACAACAGCAGCACCTTCCATTGCCTCTGCTTTGGCGCCAGTGCGAGCAGCAATGAGCGCTGCTTGGTGATCTGTTCCCGAACATGTTGCAACAGTCGCGATGGGTCCCTCTTCAAAGAGGCCCTCTAATGCCTGCATGGCATACTCCGCCACCGGCACAACATTACCCTCAAAGTCACCCAGGGCAATACCAAGCCGCTGCATGGTATCGAAGCCGTCAGGTGTCACGATGCCCTCTTCGGCGTAGATGCAACAACTGGCCAACAAGACATCGCCCGTCTCAAGACTGCTTTCTGGTAAAGCCCCTGCAATACCACAACTCATCACCAGTTCAAATGGTCCATTCTCTATGAGAGCCTGTGTTGTGGCAGCAGCAGCATTCGAGCGACCGACGCCACCAGCGACAACGTGCACTTCAGGTAAGCCGCTAACCGCCTCTGCCTCTTGTTCTACAGCTGTGACAATGAGAATGCTCATGGTTCTATTCTTTGGTCTTTTCAGAGAATTGATGAAAGATCGCTGAGTGCGATCTCATTTTGAGTTCCGGCATCTAGATCTTTCACAGTGATCTGACCAGCCTCAAGCTCACTACCGAGTATTAACGCTTTTCGTGCGTTGGCTTTGCCAGCTTCACCAAGTAACTTCCCTACGTTGCGTGTTGACTTGTAGGAATATCTCACGTGCAGGCCCTGGCGGCGCAGCTCAGCAGCCAACGAGATGAGGGTTGACTCAGCCAAGGCTGAGCCATCAGAAATGAGAAAGACATCTGGTTGAGGCTTCAATTTGGAAGGCTCGATCAGACCGTTATCCTCCAGCACCAAACCGAGTACGACATCACCCATGCCAAACCCACAGGCTGGCATAGATGGTCCACCAAAGAGCTCTACTAATTTGTCGTAGCGACCACCACCGGCGACCGCACGTTCGGCGCCACTGGTTTCGTGGATTTCAAAGACCAGCCCAGTGTAGTAGGCAAGCCCCCGCACGATACCCAGATCAAAGTGGCACCAGGCATCAGCATCACGTGCAACAAGTTCATCTCGAATCTCTTCAAACGCACCCAGTGATTCTTTCGGCAGACCCGGCACGTCTGGTAGGTTCTGGTCGCCGCCCCCTATTGACTGCGCTGCTTGCACAATTTGATCAAAGAGGGTCATTTGATCTGGGGAAAGACCAATCTCGTTTGCCTTTGTGGCAAAGACATCAGGAGGGATGCGGTCACGATGATCGATGAGTTGGAAGGCTTTCGGAACATCACTATCAGAGACCCCTAGTGAACTGAGTAGCGACGCAACAACCTGGCGATGGCTAATTTTGACTTGTACCTGCTCCGGCGTCAGACCAAGTCTTGCCAAACCATCGATCGCAGTTGTGATGACCTCTGCATCAAAAACAGGACCACCACTACCAACCACATCAACGTTCCATTGCACATGTTCTCGCAAGCGACCGCGTTGGGGGCGCTCGGCACGAAAAAGGGTGGGAATAGAAAACCACTTCACCGGAATCGGTAAAGAGGCGCCTCGGGCGGCGATCATCCTGGCCAGAGTAGGTGTGAATTCGGGCCGAAGCGCATAATCCACATCGCCTCCAGCCCGACGAAAACTAAAGAGCTCAGAAACGATCTCATCACCCGACTTAACCGTGTAGAGATCGAGATGTTCAAAGGTTGGACCATCAACTTCGTCGAAGCCATGATCGATTGAGGCACGATGCCAGGCCCCTTGAATATGGCGTCGCACCGCCATGGCATCCGGGTCGAAGTCTCGCGTCCCCTTTGGAGCTTGATAGCGGTGTGTCGCTTTGTTGGTTCGAGAGCCCATGATGCCTGAAGTGTACCTTAGGTCTTGGTCAGCTATGGCTCGACCCAGCTGGTGCGGTGGCCACTGGGGCGGTGGTGGCTGATGGTCATGGTCTCGCTGCTGAATTGAGGCCGCGCTGAGGGTTGAATCTCAGCAATGTCTCGTATTGCCGCATTGGTGCGAAGTGCCAAAGCGGTGATGGCTCCAGCGAGCGTGAGCACGGTGAGGAGCCGGGAGTTGGCTGTTTCTCTTTTTGTCTTCTGATGGGCCATGGTGTGACTTTTTTGTGTTTTGCTGGCTCCATCAGGAGAGACCCTCTGGCGGAGATCCCTTGCACAAACCTCAAAAAGTTTCTTGATGGCAAGTTCAGAGCTGCCCAGGATCGGCGATCTATACATCCAAAAAGAAAGCAAGGCAGGGATCAGACCCTGCCTTGCGTGGACACATCAGACAATGCTGGTCAGAGCTTGCAGATTTTATTGCCGCCTTGATCATTGAAGGCACCCTTGACGTCGTTACTGGCATTGTCACAGAGCGTAGAGTCCTTGACTTTCACTAAGCTGCTTTTGAAGCGAGCACCGAACTTGGCGTTGCCTTTGACCTTGCAGTTCATGATGCGACCGCTGGACTGATCGAAGCAGAAGCCACCGCCGTCGTTAGCGATGTTTTTGTCAATCTTGGCATCTCTAAAACTCACACTGCTTGTCAGTGCATAGATTCCGCCGCCTTGGTCTGCGGCGCTATTCTTTTTGGCTTGACCGCCGTCGAAGCGAACTTCTGAAGCGCTGAGTGCAAGACCACCACCGTCACGAGAAGCAATGTTCTTCACAACCTTTGTGTTTTCGATGATCAATGTAGACAGGAATTCTGCGTAGAGCCCACCGCCGTCGACCGCATTGTTCTTCTGAACCTTCGAGTCAGCCATATCAAGTTCACTGCTATTTGACGCATAGACACCACCGCCAACACTGTCAGCAGTGTTTTTAACGATCTTGCTGCTTGTCACAGTTCCAGTCGATTCACAGAGGCTGATTCCACCACCACCAAGAGAAGCATTGTTTCGCTGCGTACGGCAATTTTCCATGTCGAAAGAGGCAAGATGTCGAGCTGCATAGCCACCTCCATTGGATGCGGCTTCATTGTCCTGTGATAGGCAGTCAATGAAGTTCGGGCTTGCCAAGAGCACATACCGGTTGATACCGCCTAATGGCATAATTATGGTCCACTCTTCCCACATAAAGTCCCAATCATCCCAATCTTCATCGTAGAGGATGATGCTTTCAATAAGCACTCCGCCTCCATCTCCGAAACTGACGTTGTCACGAAAGGTGGTCTTGTTGACGGTCACATCACGCTGGGGATGTGGACCTACATAAAGGCCACCGCCCTCAGTAGAGCTGTTGTCTGTAAAGTCACAGTTGTCAATGAGAGCCTCGGTGTATTGAGTGGACATACCACCGCCATAGCCACTCCCAGTGTTCTTTTCGAAAGTTGAGTTTTTGACAGTGACGAGTCCTTCGGGGCCAAAAGGACCATTGATGATGTAAAGCCCACCACCATTTCTTGCCATGTTCTGGTAGAAGAACACGTCGTCAATGGTGGTTCGCCCTGGCCAATCAAGGTAAATGCCACCACCATCAGATAATGAATCACCATTGTTGAGAATCGTGCAATCTTCAACGCGCAGCCGCGCACCACTTGAATGGATCCCGACACTAGAACGGTTGGCTCCATCAACACCATCGATTGTCAAGCCACGAATGCTAATCTCAGTGCTAGACGAGGCGATCACTCTGATAACTGCCGTGCCATCGAATTCAGGTTTCACGATCGTACTGTTGGGTCCGTCAGGCGCAAACAATTCAAGAGCCTTGTCCCCCAGGGAGATGTTCTCTACATAGACACCCGATTCGATCCTAAGGCGATCGCCACTGCTAGCGGCATCAACAGCATCTTGAATCTTGACAAAGTCAGGCGTGCCCGTCTTGGCCACACGAATGGTTTTCGCTGTTGCAGAGAGAGTTGTGAGTGCGAGCGTCGTGAGGAGCAAAGCGTTTCGTAAGACACGTTTTTCAGTTCTTTGATTGGTCAACATTTTTTTGTTCCCTGTGTGAGTGTTGTCCATCGCTCTCACTTCTCAGACACCTAGACCTGCGGGCTTTGCGGAGGGGTTGTGCCAAAAATAAACAAACTCACCTAAGCGATTGTTTTTTAGGAACTTATGGAGTTGTTCTTTTTCGCCCCGGAAAGGGCTGGGGCTATCAGGCGGCTCCGTGCCTCGACCCGCGCGTTTTTACCACTCAGGGCCACCCATGTAGCGGCCGTAGATATCAGCCATGGCTTGGACCATTTCACCTAGCGTGCAGCCAGCCAGAGAGGCTTCAACCAATGCATCCATGACGTTCTTATCATCGCGCGCCGCATCACGGATTTCATCTAGAGATTTGCATACGGCATCATCATCTCGGTTCTTCTTATGAGCAGCTAAACGCTCGCATTGGTTCACCTCGACATCGTGACCGATTTCGAGGATATCAACCTGATGTTCTTGATTCCCCTCTGGATAGGCATTGACCCCGACAATGACGCGGTCGCCTGCTTCCATCTCTTGGCCAAATCGATAGCTCGCTTCAGCAATAGCTCTTCGGAAATAACCCCGGTGAATGCCCTCAACACAGCCACCCATACCATCAATTTCATTAATGATCTGGTTAGCGTCTTCTTCCATGCGATCAGTCAGTGCTTCAACAAACCAACTTCCGCCGAGTGGATCGACCGTACGATGTACGCCAGTTTCATGCGCCAGAATCTGTTGGGTTCTCAGTGCCACCCGGACCGCAGCTTCGGTCGGAAGGCCAAGTGTTTCATCCATTGAATCGGTGTGAAGACTCTGACAACCGCCAAGTACACCGGCCATCGCTTGATAGGCGACACGTACGATGTTGTTCATTGGCTGTTGTTCAGTCAACGAACAGCCGGCGGTCTGTACGTGTGTACGCATCAACAGAGAACGGCTCTTGGTTGCTCCAAATCGATCACGCATCGCCGTCGCCCAAATTCTTCGTGCGGCGCGAAGTTTGCAGATCTCCTCAAAGAACTCACTGTGACTGTTAAAGAAAAAGGAGAGTCGTGGTGCGAATAAATCGACGTCCAGGCCTCGGTCGAGGCAGGCTTGAACGTACTCCATTCCGTCACGCAGCGTAAAGGCAAGTTCCTGAGTGGCAGTCGAACCAGCTTCGCGAATGTGGTAGCCGCTGATTGATACAGAGTTCCAGCGTGGCAAATGTTTGGCAGCGTACTCAATGGTGTCTACCACAAGCTTGACCGATGCTTCGGGCGGATAGATGAACTCATTTTGTGAGTGGAATTCTTTAAGAATGTCATTCTGGAGTGTGCCGCCGAGCTTGGTCCAGTCCATATTACGTTGTCGCGCCATTGCTAGATAAAGGGCCCAGATGACACAAGCGGGGCCATTGATCGTTTGACTGACGGTTACTTCGTCAACTGGAATATCTGCATACAGGCGATGCATATCTTCCAGCGTGTCAATGGCAACACCACAACGACCGACCTCGCCAGCTGACAGAGGATCGTCACTATCGCGCCCCATCAGCGTCGGTAAGTCAAAAGCGGTTGAAAGACCGGTGTTGGCCTTGGTGCCCTTGGCATTCGAAAGCAAATATTTGAAACGAGCGTTGGTGTCATCTGCTGACCCGAAGCCAGCGAACTGTCGCATCGTCCAGAGACGCTTTCGATACATCTCGGAGTGAATGCCGCGGGTGTAGGGGAACTCACCTGATATACCGATACGAGGGTCTGGCACCTGGTCTGAGGAAGGATCTGTGGTCCGTACTCCATCTGGTCCGTAGAGAGGGTCGACGATATACCCTGACAGAGTAATGGTCTCAGGGTTCAATCCCTGGCTGGGGGCGCCAGTCTCTGATTTGATTTCTGAACCTTGAAGTTCGCTCATTTTCCATCCCTCATCAAAAGTAGCTCTTTACGTAACGGCGCTACGGTATTTTAGGGGATGAGAGTCCGCTCGGCTCAAATACACCTCAGCAAGGGCTCAAGCCTACTGATTGTCGTAGTTTTCCAGCCCTGGTATGTCTTGTGGTGGCGGGCCGCCTTGGGGCGTCCAGTCGGGCGGAATCTCAAGCATTTCATCCGTACGCAGTTCAGAGTAGGGTGGATGCTCGGCATACTCCGGTCCATCTCTCATCGATACGTCCAAACGCCGGGACCACTGATTTGGAATGGTGATCGAGTTACTGAGATGTCCGAACTTGGTGCCAATATCGAAAATTTCGTAGCGCATGAGATCCGGACGATGCACCTCATCACTACCGTGGCCGCTGAAGAACTGTAAGGTCAGCTGTTTTCCAACGGGAATGTCGACTCGGAAGACTTCCTCTTCTGTTCGCACATCAACCAGTGTGACATTCATCGGCATCATGGATGTCGAATAGTAGGTTGCAGGTCCACCGCTCCAGGGCAGTATGCCGCCGGCTGGGGTGTAACAACCGGACATACTTCCTGCTGTCATGAAACCAGCCATGAGGACGACAAGAAGGCCTACTGATCGAGGGG
The DNA here is from genome assembly GCA_937899935.1 of uncultured Phycisphaerae bacterium. Lineage (GTDB taxonomy): Bacteria > Planctomycetota > Phycisphaerae > Phycisphaerales > SM1A02 > JAQWNP01. The sequence goes on along the minus strand of CALCOW010000348.1, from coordinate 6,751 downwards.
TAGAGATCTTACGCATGGGACCGACTCCTGAGCATGAGCACCAATATCCTCAAGACTGATGAGAATCTCCATAGGTGCACGCGTTCAGGGTCCTTATCGGCCAGAGGGCCTATCGAGGCCACAGGAAAGGATTACCAATGGCTGATCTGGGGTCTTGGGCGGTGTGACGGTACAGTACGCATCATGAATGGGCACCAGAAATCATCACCCAGGGTCGGTCACGGTTATGACCTGCACCGCCTTGAGCCAGTCTCTCCCGTTGGGGTTGGGCGGCCAATGGTCCTCGCGGGATGCAGAATTGACCATGACCGAGGCCCAGTCAGCCATTCGGATGGCGATGCCGTTCTTCACGCAGTCACAGATGCCATCCTTGGGGCACTCGGCCAACCGGATATTGGTGAGCTTTTCCCTAACAATGACCCCAAATTTGAGAGCATGTCATCTGACGTCTTCTTGACCAAGGCGGTCGATCTGATGCGTAAAAATGGCTTTGAAATCGGCAATGTCGACATCACCGTGATTTGCCAGAGGCCAAAAATATCAAAGTACAAGCCAGCGATGATGCGCCAGATCACCACCCTACTGGGGTGTGATGGGGGACAGGTCAATCTGAAGGGCAAGACCCATGAAGAAGTCGATGCAGTTGGTGAAGGCCGTGCCATCGAGGTTCACGCGGTCATTCTGCTTTTGCCCCAAGAAAGCTGATTTTTTCCTCAGAAACAAGTGCAGGTCTTTGGTCGCCGTGCGTCTTTTTAACATGCTAGGCTTCAGAGGTTGGTTTTTTGCAGATGACTGTTTAATGAGAAGAGGCTCATCATGCTTCACTTGATCATGATTCTTCTGACATCCCTATTTCTGTGGCGCGCTCCGCTTGCAGATCTATCTGCCGTGGCTCAAAACTTGCCTGATGAAAGAACCGTCCCAGAGGTCCAGGCCGTACCGACGTCGTCAGAAGCTGACAGCTCGGAACGTCGTATTGATCCTGATGATGGGGTCGATGAGATCCTTGAGGTTCTTGAGACTAAGGGCGGCCAACTTAATGGGTTCACTGCCGATGTGACTTATGCCAAAGAAGATGAACTGCTGGGCCGTCGGGAGATTCGTCGCGGCAAGGTGCTTTATTCAAATGCCAAAGCCAAGAGACAGTTCGCTATTTTGTTTGACACAGTGATCATCAATCGTCGTAAAGAAAATCAGTTGCGGCACTACGTTTTTGATGGCCAGTGGCTTGCAGAGGTTGACCACGCTAATAAGCAGTTCATAAAGCGGCAGATTGTGGCGCCTGGGCAAACACTTGACCCTCTCAAGATAGGTGAGGGGCCAATACCTCTTCCAGTTGGTCAAGCTCGTGCAGATGTCCAACGTCGTTTTGAAGTCGAACGCATCGCGCTTCCGAGCGAAGGGCCGCTTGCCACCCTGCCGACCAAACCAGCCCTCACTGGACTACGATTGGTGCCGAAGAAAAATACCCCTGAGGCCGAGGACTTTGCCTCTGTGGATCTGTTCTACGATCTAGAGACGGGGTTGCCCCATGGCATCTCTATGGTGGCCAGCAATGGCGACACAAAGATGGTTCGACTGACAAACTTGATTGCCAATCCAGAATTAGATGATCAACAGCAAGCGATGTTGCTGATTCAAACACCTGATCCAGCGCAATGGGCAATCGATATCCGTCCTTGGAAGGGTGAGTGATGGCGCATAGACTTCTACCTCATCGAAGTATGGCCGTGATGTTAGGTGTACTTGTACTAGGCGGGGCCTCGTTGTCTGCGCAAAATTCGGCACTTGTTCCAACATCGCCGGCTCTTTCAGAAAGCGTTACAACAGTGATGGAACAGCCCTGGCTGACCGAGCCTGAGCGCCGCCAGATGCGATTGTTTCATGGTGTTTGGGATCAAAGAGATCTCGTCACACCTCAGGATCGTGCTCAAGCAGCGATGATGCTCTGGCAAATCGATGACTCAGTTTTTGCAGATCCATCGGTCACTCGTGAACTTCATGCTGAGGCGCAGTTGCGCCAAGGCCAACCAGAATCGGCTCTGGAGATTGTGATTGGGTCAAATTCTCTTAGAAGCCTAAGATTGCGTGCCGAGGCGCAGGAGCATCTTGGTCATTTTGAGGCAGCACAGTCACTGGCCGCGACGGTGGTTGAGCAAGTCAATCAGATGGAGAATCTGAGCGCCGAGGATCTCACTGAGCAAGTGCGTGCGTTGCGATTGCTACAACGCCTTGGCGGGCAGCCGGCAACAGGTTTTCAGTCGATGATGTCTCTGATCGGGAAAGTGCATCAGCAAGTTGATCGCCTGTATTGGCCCGCAAAGCTTGTCGAAGCGGAAATACTTTTTGAGAAACAAAACTATCAGGAAGCGACTGCGGCACTTCATGAAGTGCTTGCACTAAATCCGCGGAGCTCTCAAGCGTGGTATTTATTGGGGCAGATCGCGTTAGAAAATATGTTGTTCGAACAAGCCGAGCGTGCGGCTGAGATTCTGAGTGTTATTGAAAGTCAGCATCCTTTGGCGGCGTTACTTCTCGCCGATATACGTTTGTTTCGAAACGATCCAGAAGGCGCCCTTGAAATTGCACAGTCTGTCATTGAGAAATGGCCTAGATTCGTTGAACCTCACATTCAAGTCGCAGTTGCTTACGCGCTACTCTACGATCGTAAAGCAGCAGATGAACAGCTTCTTCTTATTGATGAACTGTTACCTCATAGTCCTCGACCTTTCTATATCGTGGGTCGTCATCTACTGAAGCGGCATCAATATGATGCAGCCAAAGACTATCTTGATGAAGCGCGTCGAAGAAGGCCTACCTGGGCGGCGCCAGTGATTGAACTCTCACGTATCGCCTTGCAAACTGGCCGTGCTGATGAAGCGCTCGTTATTCTCCAGCAAGCAACTAAACTCGATCCCTTTCATATTGCGGCAGCCAACTTTCGTTTCTTGTTGGAAGAGCTTGCAGAATATGATCTCGTTGAAACCGAGCACTTTGTTATTCGCTATAAACCTGGTGTGGATGAAGTGCTTGTTGCCATGATGCCTGACGTCATGGAAGAGATCTATGCCAGTATTACGAAGACCTTTGACTTTGAACCACCCGGCAAAACATATCTAGAGGTCATGCCTGATCACCAGCGATTCTCGGTGCGAATTGTCGGAATGCCCGACGTACACACGGTGGCGGCTTGTACAGGGCCAGTGATTGCGATGGAAGTTCCTCGCTCGGGTCAGCCTTCACGACATAAGGGCACGTTTGATTGGCCCCGTGTGTTAAAACATGAGTTTACTCATACGGTGAATTTGGCACAGTCTAAGAATCGTGTGCCTCGGTGGTTGACTGAAGGGGCCGCGGTACAAATGGAGGGCGCTGGTCGTACTTACGAACGAAATGTCATGCTTGCCAATGCGTTGGAAGTTGGCGAACTTTTTACGATGGACGAAATTGATTGGGCGTTCATTCGTCCCAAGCGTCCTGGCGATATTGGCCAGGCCTATTCACAAGGGAACTGGATGGTCGAGTTCATCATTAACCAATGGGGTATGCCCAAGTTGGTTGATTTACTTGAACGCATGCAACAAGGTGATCGACCAGAAGCAGCCTTTAAAACAGCGCTAGGGGTTGATCGTGAACAGTTCTTTGCTGGTTTTTTAGTTTGGGCTGAGAGACAAGTTCAGCAATGGGGCTTAGCACCAGAGCCGAGTGTTGAGATGCTGATGGATCAATTGATTGCCAGTAACCCCAAGCTTAAAGAGGCCGCAGAGATCCAAGCAAGCAAGAGGCTCGAACGAATCGCCAGACGTCTTGCGGGCGAGGTCGGTGAGCCAAGTGGACCGGGTCGACAACCAACGATTGCCGAGCAATGGCCAGCGCCACAAGGTGGGACCGTACCGATCAGTGATGAAGTATTGGATCGCTGGTTAGGTGCTCATCCAACCCATCCCGACTTAATTGAAATGAAGATGAGCCGGTTGCTTGATCGAGAAGAAGTGTCCGATGAACAGCGGATTGAATGGCTCGAACGATATGTTGATTTGCGTCCTATTGATCCCGCGCCACGTCGCCAATTGATTAAGTTGTTTGGTGCTGAAGGTCCAGATCAACGTGCGCAGCCACATCTCGAAGTTCTTGATCGAGCTCAAACCAACTCTCCGGTGTATGCAGTCCAACTTGCTGAGATTTATCGTCAAAACGATGATCTTGAACGAGCATTGGACAAAGTGACACGAGCCGTTTCAATTCACCCATACCACGCGCCGTATCGGGAGCTCGCCGCTGCAATTGCTATTGAAGCTGGCGCTTTTGAGAAGGCCAAAGGTCACATTATTGCTCTGGCCATTCTGGAACCAGATCGCCCGCTGCATTCAAAGAGACTTAACGCTATTGAGCAACTTCTTGAACAACAAGCAGGCAACAAATAAAGACGGACCTGTTCTCAACACTGACAGGGAACGAACGGCAGAGCCTTATTGATCGTCTTTCCAATCTGTTGCACTCCGTCGCAACACCGCATCTGCAAAACGAGGCGCTAAGGTGAGGAAAGCTGCAGAAAGTTTCACGGTGAGGCTGGTCCAGACCTCTGGCCGCGGTGATCTTAGACATTTGACGATGGCTCGAGCCACGCGTTCTGGTGTTTGAACAAAGAACCGTGGGGCATGCTTGGGTAGCTTGTGTTTCGAGCCGTCGAGTCCACGTTGCGTAGCGGCAGTCGAAAATAAATCAGTGCGGGTGGTGATAGGCATGACACTTGAAACATAGATATCCCGGTCTTGGAGTTCCATGCCTAAGGCCCTGCTGACATGATTCTGAGCCGCCTTCGTTGCTGAATAGACCCCGTGGCCAGGAAGCGTAAATTTGGCAACACAACTCGAACAGCTCAAGAGATGTCCAGATTGAGAAGCGGCGATGAGTCGTTGAGCAGCACGAATAATCAAATCTGTTGAGGAAAAGAAGTTGATATCAAAATGCCTTCGCACCTCTTCCATTCCCATTCGGTAGAGCGGTTGATCAAGTGCAACGCCCGCATTAGCAAAGACGGCATAGAAGCCTCCAAAGTGCTGTTGCGCCGTGTCAAGAAGTCTTTGTGAAAGGTCAGGTTCAGTGATATCACCCAGAACCATCTTGACGGGTCGGCCTTGAGCTTCGATCTGTTGCGCAACACTGGCCAAGCGTTCTTCGTTGCGTCCACTGATGAGCACCGGCATGCCAGCAGCACTACAGGCGAGAGCAGTGGCCGCTCCGATGCCCGAGCTTGCACCAGTAATGATGATCACCTTGTCAGCGAGAGAGATACTCATATTTCTAATTATGTTTGTAAAACACCGGTATGGAATGGCCTTGATGTATCACAGCCCACCGCGACCGCGAGCGCGAATGAGAGTTCATCGCGCGTATGATGGGGTTCTATCAATCGGTCAATCCATCCGCGAGCGGCGCCGTAGCGAATGTCTTGTTGTTCTGTATATGACGCAGTAATGCTCGCTAAGAGTTCTTCTCTCATCTGATGATCAATTTCTTCCCCCCGCCGCTCCCGTGCAGCCAAATCAATCTGAAGCAGTGTGTGTGCTGCCTGACTGGCGCCCATGACGGCGCAGCGAGCGCCTGGCCAAGCCATTGAAAGCAGGGGATCAAAGGCGCGGCCGCACATCGCGTAATTGCCGGCTCCATAACTGGCACCAGTGATCAAGGAAATCTTGGGGACGACACAATTGCTCATGGCATTGACTAACTTAGCACCAGAGCGACTGATGCCTGCTTGTTCAGAGTCGCGGCCAACCATGAATCCGGTGGTGTCATGCATGAAGACAATTGGTATGCGCTTCTGATTGCAATCCATGATAAACCGAGCAGCTTTGTCGGCAGACTCTGTGTAAATGACTGCTGGCATGTTGACTGAAGTAGATGGACCTGCGGCACCGCCAGGCATTTTACGATTCGTGAGCTTGCGCTGGTTGGCAACAACGCCACACGGGCGACCCGCAATTCGGGTGTATCCACAAACCATTGAGGCACCGTAATTCACTTTATATTCGTCGAAGCTTTCATCATCGACAATACACTCGAGAACATCGCGTACATCATATTGCTCATTTGGCTCAGATTTGAAGATGCTGTAAACGTCCTGAGGTTTACGTTTAGGGGCAACAGGTTCAAATGGTGGCTCGCCGAGCGTGGGTGTTGAGAGATCCGCATGGACGAGGCTACGGAGTCTTTTGATGCATGCTTCATCATCAGGCTCTTCGAAGTCAATGGTGCCTGAGATCTCGGCATGCATGGAGGCACCACCAAGTTCTTCGTTCTCAACTTCTTGACCAATGGCAGCTTTGACAAGTGCAGGGCCAGCGAGATAGAGGCCACTTCCTTTCGTCATTAGAAGAGTGTCACAGAGGACCGGTAGGTAGCCACCACCTGCAACACAATTACCCATAATGGCCGCCAGTTGCGGAACACCTTGTGCCGAGAGGACAGCATTGTTGCGAAAGATTCTGCCAAAGTCATCGGTGTCAGGAAAGACATCTTCTTGCAGCGGCAAGAAAACGCCCGCTGAGTCAACCAGATACAGAAGAGGGAGACGTGCCATCTGAGCAATCGTCTGAGCCCGGATGATCTTCTTGCATGTCATTGGGAAAAAGGCACCGGCTTTCACGGTCGCGTCATTGGCAATAATCATGCACAATCTACCGCCGACCGGTGCAATGACAGTGACCACACCAGCCGCGGGCACACCACCATATTCTTGGTACATCTT
>CALCOW010000347.1 GCA_937899935.1 uncultured Phycisphaerae bacterium | reverse complement strand
TGATATCAAACCACTTCTAGAGGCAGCATATCCTTATGTAAAACTAGGCTGTGGGATTGATGCCCACGGAAACTTCTTGAATGGTCTCTCGCAGCGAGTAGCCATCTCTTCCTACCAAGCATACGAATCCATTGAAGAGCTCGCGACCACCCTCGATCAACTCTACCGGCCAGCGAGTGATGGTCCATTGCGATGGACATTTCTGTGTTATGAGTGGAAACGAGACTATCACAAGCAGTTGGCAGCTATGGAAGCACAAAACAGAACTGCTGCTGAGAATCGTCAGGCAGGCGACCATATTCACAACCGAGCGACCAGCCAATCCTGGCCGGCAAATCATTGGGGCGATGCGAGCCGGCAATGGGTCGGGCACACGCTCGATTCCAGTCGCTCTTGGACGCCTAATCACAAGGTAGATACGAGCAAGACATCAACTACACCCGATGTTTCCGAAGATCCGGAACAAAAAACTCTTGCGACGGCAGTGGCCCCCTGACCCCAAGGCTATCTGCCATGGCCATCGACTTCTTCTCTGAGAGATCATTTGCGAGAATAACGCAGCCAGCCGTCTTTAAATGATCTTCTTACATTGATGGATCAGAAAAAAGAAAAAGCCGTGACTTCTTGCGCAAGGCGAGGGCCCCAGGGGCATATCTATAGCCATGATCCAACTCTCTGATTCACCACAGAGGAGTCACTTGCGATGCGACGAATTCGAACATTCTTACAGACCCTGCTACGTGAGTTTTTGCAACTCTTCTAGCCCATCTTCCGCTATTCCACGTCTACCGCCATTCAAAGACCACACCACGACGCCGGCTTTTGCCAAGGCTCTTTTGACTGCTCAAAAACGATCTTTGTTGGTAGCTGGGAAACTTCACCACCTTTAAAACGCTGGCAACCTCTTATTGAGTCGGTGCACCCAAAACGTCAACCACATCAAACAACCCCGGCCAAAACCGGGGTTGTTTATTTAACATTCTGATGCCCAAGATCGTTTACATCTTGGCCGAATCGCTAAGGGCGACTTGGTGCCATGTTCACAGGATCCAACTGGCGGCGATGAAGCGCACGCTCAGCGCCAGTCACAGCCGCTCGCACTGGAGCATCGCAACTGTTACCAAAGTTGATTAGTAGCTGCGAGAAGTCCTGAACATCAACTGTCAAGTCACCGGTGATATCCGCAGACAAACCACTTCCGACTTGACCAAACTGGATCAACAGCACACTAAAGTCTGCAACATCAACCACCAAGTCACCATTGATATCAGCTGGACAGTCGACGGGGCAATCTTCCAGAAACTCGTTGGCGAGATCACTACTGAACAGGCCTTCAATGTCGTTGGGCTGATTCTCACAGAAGGTCGAACTATTAATGGTTGGGTCACCCA
>CALCOW010000346.1 GCA_937899935.1 uncultured Phycisphaerae bacterium | reverse complement strand
ATTTTTGCAGAGCAGCCACAAGCCCCTCATCAAATGATACGGCCTCAAGAGGTTCAATTCCCGCTGCAACGTCAATCCATGCAGCACTCATGTTTTAAGCCTTTCTTCATCACTTTAAGCTGCCTGCAAAAGGGCAAGGTTCTCAATTTCTGGTCGGACTGGTAATTCTTCCGTCTCATCGACAATAGAGTTAAGCCAACTGGGATTGATATCCTCTTCATCGACGAGATCACATTCGAGGCTATTTAAAAGATCAACTGCGGGGACAGTCAATGAACTGGGAATATTGCAGCCCGCGATGGTTGCCCAGAGACCTGCCCAGCAACGTATCACCGTCCAAGGATTATACCCACCACCTCCAAGGACAATTGCTCGCGGCGAAACAGCACGTAATTCTGAAACTGCCGACCATAGAGAGATATTAGTCAGTTCCATTGTCGATAGCGGGTCGCCAGCTAAGCCGTCGGCACCACAAGTCACGACGACAGCATCCGGCGAAAATTTATCCGCCAAGGGCAGAACCACTTCATTGATCAAAAAATTAAGTTCCGACGCATTGAAGCCGCCAGGCACTGGGAAATTCCATACTCTATTGGCCGGATTACTCTCAACTCCCGAATATGGCCACCGTCTTTGTTCGTGTATTGAGACAGTGGCAACCCGCAGATCATCCGTAAACGCAGCCTCCACGCCGTCACCGTGGTGGGCATCCAAATCTAGATAGAAAACGCGAGACAAACCCAGGTCAAGAAGGCGATAAATAGCCAACACTGGATCATTAAAATAACAAAACCCACTCGCAGCCGAGGGCCGACCATGATGTGTGCCGCCTGCTGGATTATAAGCGCACCCGCCATTTAAAACCAGTTCCGCAGCATGTATCGACCCCCCACAACTCATTGCAGCTCTGTCGAATAATCCCGTAAACACAGGGTTCTCAATTGTACCTAATCCGTAAATCTCACGGTTTTGAGCGTCACTTTTTCCTGCTTTATCAACGCCTTTAACCGCATCTACATAGTCCATAGAATGAAAACGAGTGAGGTCGCAGGTACTAGCAGGTGAGCTTTCAACATAATTTTGAACATTCAGCCATCCCATGTGATGACATAGATCAATCACCGAACCAACTCTTGGAATCGATAGCGGGTGGTTCTTTCCATAGGCAGCAAGACGATAAATATCACTGCCAACGAAGACAGCCCCTTGGTAATTATTTAATCTCATTTGGTGCTGCGCTTTAAAAAGGGGCTGGATGACATGAGACCATCACGCCGCAACAGAGATACCGCCGGCATCGCGCAATCAGCTGCAACACTTTGCCGTGCCACGTCATTTCTGAGAAGGCGAGCAAGAGCGATCGGGTCTGAGAGCCCCGCTCGCTCCAAGCTCTCGGCACTTGGATACATTGTAGCATCAGGAAATAACTTGAGAAGCCATTGCA
>CALCOW010000345.1 GCA_937899935.1 uncultured Phycisphaerae bacterium | reverse complement strand
ATAAAGATGGCGTTTACGAACTCTTTCTTAGCGTTCTTCGCCTACAAAATTACACTGCCGTCCCTTCTGGCAATTTAGTCAAAATTCAACAAAGTGCTACAGGAAAACAAGCACCCGGCCTAAGTGGCGACTTGGAGTCACTCGCACCCGAAGGACTGGTTACAAGGGTCATCCGAGCCCAAAACGTTGAAGCCACAGAGCTCGTCAAGATCTTAAGGCCGCTTATTCCTCAATATGGACACATAGGAGCGGTCGTAAAATCCAACATACTTATTATCAGTGATCACGCAGATAACGTCGCCAGACTAAAAAAACTTGTCAAAGAAATTGACATAGCAGACGAAGAAGAAGTAGTGATGTTACCTCTCAAAGAAGCTTGGGTAGGCAATGTTGTAGCTTTGCTGGAAAAGCTAGCTCCAGAGCAAATAGGTAAGGGAGCAACCGGCCCACAAAAAGTGCAGATCATTGCCAATGAACGCAACAATTCTCTTGTTATGAAAGGCAATAAACGCCCCCTCACCGAAGTCATTAGATTGGTCGAAAAGCTGGATAAACCCGCGACAACGGCAGACTCTACGCAAGTCATCATATTGAAGTATGCAGATGCAACGGAGGCGGCCAATATTCTGAATGCTTTAATTACTGGAAGACGCAAAACCGAGGAATCCGAACAACAATCAGAGGAGACAATAATACAGGCTGACCCTTCGTTAAATGCAGTCGTTGTTAGAACTGATCCAGGCACTATGGGCGAAATCTTGGACATCGTGGAAAAACTCGATATTCGCAGACCTCAAGTATTGATAGAGGCTGCCATCGTCGAAGTTTCTATTGATGAAAGTAAAAAAATTGGTATCGAGATGGCTGGCGCCGATGCTCGAGAAGGTAGCGTTCCACTGATATCAACCAGTTTAGAGGGTGTAATAGGCTCACTTATAGGAGGCTTACTCCCTGAGGGCGAATCCGATCAGGTGAACGTTCTATCGGGTTTAGCAAGCGTTTCCTCACCAACTCTTGCTGCCGCAAAGATCGATAGAGATGCTATATCATTCGGAGCAGTGGTTAGCGCATTAGCAACAAATTCCGACGCGAATCTACTTTCAACTCCAAGCATACTTACCTTAGATAATCAGGAAGCGAGAATCCTGGTGGGTAGAGAAGTACCTTTTAGGACGGGTTCTTTTACGACAACCGGCGATGGAACCAGCAATCCATTTAATACGGTTCAAAGAGAAGATGTGGGAGTCGAGCTCACCGTGACACCACATGTACACAACGGCTCAGAAGTACGGCTTGAGGTAGCTCAACAAATCACCAATGTCATCAACACGCCAGTTGGAGGCAATGCATTTGCAGATGTTGTGACTTCCAAAAGAACAATCGAGACGACTATTTTAGCGGAAGATCGACAGACCATCGTGCTTGGAGGCCTAATTCAAGATGA
>CALCOW010000344.1 GCA_937899935.1 uncultured Phycisphaerae bacterium | reverse complement strand
AGATCATGAAGGTCCAGCCGCCGCCCAAATCCTTATTGAAAATTGGGAATGTGAACGACACTGCAAGATTGGCAATCCAGTTGGCAGCCGTTGCAATAGCGATCGCCAGGCCTCTTACTTTGAGCGGGAAAATCTCAGAGATCATGACCCACACAATCGGTCCCATCGAGAAGGCAAAGCATGCCACATAGCAACACATGGCAATCAGTGAGACCCATCCAGAAAGTTCAGTTGTGTTCTGGCCATTGTTCGTACTGAGGAAGGTGAGGCTGAGCGCTGCCATGCTAAGGCCCATGCCAATCAAACCAATCAGCATCAAAGGCACGCGTCCTACTTTGTCGAGCAGCCAGATGGCGATGAGTGTAAACAGTGCATTGACGGTGCCGACAATGACCTCATTCCTAAAGGCACCGGCGGCTTCATCAAAGCCTGCGTCCTTAAAGATGAGATCGCCGTAATAGAGGACGGCATTAATGCCGATGAGCTGCTGGAAAATGGCCAGGCCCAGACCGACAATGAGCGCGATGCGGAATTTGGTGCCGAAAATGGTCTTGAGACTCCCGGTACCATCCTCTTTCTTGATTGATAGTTGAACAAGATCAACTGCTTCACTGGCGTGTTTTGGATGATGCAAGATTCGTTCGAGCACTTTCCGAGCGCGATCAACATGACCTTTATGAACAAGCCACCGTGGGCTGGCTGGAAGCCAAGGAATGCCCAACAAGAGGACCGCTGCCGGTATTGCACCCAGGCCGAACATCCACCTCCAAGATTCGTCCGTCGTGACCCACGGCAATACTTCAAGCCCCCAGCTCACAAGGAAGGCGGCGAGAATACCAATCACAATGGCAAATTGGTAAAGGGAAACAAGCCGCCCGCGGATGTGGGCAGGGGCGAGTTCTGAGATATATAAGGGTGTCGCAACAGAGGTGACACCGATTGCAGCGCCAACTAAAAGCCGGGATCCAAAAAGAAACCAGTAGTCTTGTGCGAGCGCGCAGGCAATCGAACCAATGATAAATAGCACGCCAGAGAGGAAGAGTGCAAAGCGGCGTCCGCGCTGATCGGCAAGACGCCCGCCTATTAGTGCGCCAATCGCACAGCCCAGCAACGCAATGGCCACCATCAGTCCAAGATGCCATCCCTGCAATAGCCAATTTGGGTCATCTTGCAAGATAAAGATCACCCCGGTCATAACACCGGTGTCATAGCCAAATAACAGTCCACCCATGGCCGCAATCAGCGAAATACCAGTGATGAGCAGAGACTTTGCATCATGGTGACGTGTTTGTGAGAGATTCTCTTCGGTCATGAAATAGGAGTCCTCCAGCAAAGATGGCCACATCATAAGGGAATCTTGATCTCAATGAATCTGAGCAAGAATGTGCTAGCCTGTGTAATCCATCAACGAGGTTCGTACTAGTGAGGATTTGAACATGGCTGCATCCGCCTTTCCTAACATTCAGAAAGTTACTTTCGAGGGCCCCAGTTCGAAGAACCCTTTATCGTTTAAGCACTATGACGCAGAGGCCCTTATTGAGGGCAAGTCGATGCGTGAGCACCTGCGATTCGCATGTGCTTACTGGCACACCATGCGAAATCCGCTGGCTGATCCATTTGGTGTTGGAACAGCTCAAATGCCCTGGGATGATGGAACCGATGCCGTTGCAAATGCGGTCGCGCGTGTTGATGTGTTTTTTGAGTTTCTTGAAAAGTGTGGCCTTGACTACTACTGCTTTCATGATCGAGATGTATCGCCAGAGGGCAAAGATCTTGCCGCCACGGAACGGAATCTTGATCAGGTTTGTGAGGCGTTAGCAAAAGCCCAAAAGGAAACGGGTAAAAAGCTCCTGTGGGGAACAGCATGTCTGTTCATTCATCCTCGCTATATGCACGGCGCTGCAACAAGTTGTTCACTTGATTCTTATGCCTGGGCTGGTGCTCAAGTAAGGCATGCGATGAACTGGACCCATGAACTTGGTGGTGAGGGTTATGTCTTCTGGGGAGGTCGTGAAGGGTACACGACACTCTTAAACACAGACATGAAACGTGAGCGAGAGCATCTTGCTCGTTTTTTGCATATGGCAGTCGATCACAAAAAGAGTATTGGTTTTGAGGGGTTGTTTTTTATAGAGCCCAAGCCGAAAGAGCCAACCACCCATCAGTACGACTCTGATGCTGCAGCCTGTCTTAATTTTCTTCGTGAGTTTGATCTCCTTGATCACTTCAAGCTCAATTTGGAAACCAATCATGCAGCATTGGCAGGCAACAGTATGCGACATGAATTGAAAACAGCAATTGATGCCGGAGCGCTTGGGTCGATCGATGCAAATCTCGGTACGGCCAACCTCGGGTGGGACACAGATTGTTTCCCGGTAGATCTTTATGATGCGGCTTGGGTCATGCACGAAGTTCTTGAGATGGGTGGACTTACGAGCGGAGGCTTGAATTTTGATGCGAAGCGTCGTCGTGAATCATTTGAGCCGATCGATCTCTTTCATGCCCATATTGCGGGAATGGACACGTATGCCCGTGGACTGAAAATTGCGGCCGCACTCAGAGCCGATGGGCGTATTCAAGCATTTATTGATCAGCGTTACCAGAGCTGGAATTCTGATTTGGGCAAACGTGTTGAACAGGGGAAGACAAGTCTTGATGATCTGCGCGACTATGCGATCCAAAATGGCGAGCCAGTGATGGAATCTGGTCGTCAAGAGGTCCTCGAAGCGATCATCAATGAGATGATCTAGGATCTTGCGGGTGATACAAAAAGCCGAGATTAATGGAGCAGAGTTAACCTATGAAATGATAGGGCAGGGGCCGCCGATCTTAATGCTGCATGGTTTTGGTCTTGATCGCCGTATGTGGAAATCCCAGCTGGATGCACTATCTACCAACTACACCGTAGTGGTGTGTGATATGCCGGGATTTGGTCTGTCTGAGGATCCAGTTTCTGTGAACTCCTTAACATCAGCAGATATGCTTTCATTGGTTTCGCACTTAGGTTTCTTTCGTACTCATGTCTGTGGCTTGTCTTATGGTGGCGCTGTCGCTCTCGAAATGGCGCTGCAAGCACCGGAGACGATTGCAAGCCTCACTTTGGTCAGTGCAGTGCTTGGTGGCCACCATCGAAGTCAAAGCTGCGTTGATGATCTCCTGCGTTCCCAAGCCCAAGCCAAGCATGGTGATTTGCGGGGCGCACAGCAAACATGGATAGAAAATCCGCTGTTTCAGCAGATCTCGCAACAACCAAGTTCTAAAGCAGCGATTGTTGAAATGGTGGAGACGTATCGTGGATGGCACTGGCTTCATGGTGCGAAATGTCTCAACATGAAAGCGATCAATCATCTTGATCAGATCAAGGTACCCACCTTGGCGATGGTGGGTCAGCTGGATCTGATTGACTTTCATCAGATGGCTGAATGCCTTGCTGACGGCATTGACCAAGCTGAATTGATGCGCTTTGACTCCAATGGTCACATGATCAATATGGAGGCGCCTGAGAGGTTTAACGCCGCTTTATTGGGTTTTCTAGAGAATCATCCGCTTTATGAGGTGGACTGAACCTGTTTGGTCGACCTAACCTACAAGACATGTCTGAGCATCCATCTCAATTTAAACCAGTACGTACCCTTCCTCGAACGACGGTGGCCGAAACGCGTCGTCGTCGCCGAAAGCCAGCGAATCCCTTATCGCCGTCGCCTCCAAGTGAGGTGCCGAATATTTCTACTGAGACGAGTGACAAAGAAGATGAGCCAACACACACGTATTGGGTATGGATGTGGGTTGCTGCTTGCGGCGTTGCGGCGGTTGCCTACATTCTAGGGTTACTCTAAAGAATTACGTTAAGACAAAAGAAAACGCACCACCTTTAGAGGTGGTGCGTTTTTTGGTTCTACAAGATTCGCATTCATGTGATGTCTGCGAAACAGGTGATCGTTCGATCAGTTGTTGCCACTGAAGGGGCAGCCTGATCCAGACGATGAAGTCTTAGCTTTGCCATTGCAGCTTGAAGCGCAATCTGAGGCAGCAGGTTCTTCAGTGCTGGTTTTGGTCTTGCTACTAGAGCAACCAGAGGAGGCAGGCTCTTGGGTGCTAGCTTTGCTTTTGCTGCTGGAGCAGCCAGAGTTCGTTGCTTCTTCAGTGCTAGCTTTGCTTTTGCTGCTGGAGCAACCAGAGGTCGTTGCTTCTTCAGTGCTAGCTTTGCTTTTGCTGCTGGAGCAACCTGAGGCGGCGGCTTCTTCAGTACTGGCTTTATTCTGGCTACTACAGCAACCAGATTTCGCGG
>CALCOW010000343.1 GCA_937899935.1 uncultured Phycisphaerae bacterium | reverse complement strand
ATTGGGCAGGTTGTAAAAGTTGTAGTTCGAGAACCAAGTCAATCGCCTGTGGATGATCCGTAGGGACGACAATGGAAACCATCTCCCAGCGGCCGTCGGTGATGATCAAATCACTTTCATGCCGTGTGCTGGGAAGAGCCACACCTTGATCATCAAGCAGCCAGGCAACGATACGAGCCCGAGCGCGTTTCAGTCCTTCGGTGCGGATATGGGCGCTCACGTGATAATCCGTATTTGGAAACACCGGGCAGGCCCCAGTCATGAGTCGGGCGGCCATGGAGTGACCATCAGGACGGAATGCCAACGCATATTGGCCCAGATGCACGGTTTGGTCGGTGATTTCGATGCTGCCAAAAAGTGGGAAGCCCTGGGCCCCTGCACCTTGATCTGGGCCAGGGCGGAAGAAGAAGTCTGGAAATGCGACGGGTCGCTCAGCAGCCTCCTCAAAATCGAAGGTCTTTCCTCGCTCAATGGCTGGAGCGGCGGTCTGATCGGCAGTCCCTGTGCTTCCGGCTACGAGCCTGTGGTTGAAGCCAATAACCATCAGTATGGAGATCAGTGTCGAGTTGAGAAAAACGCTTTGCACCTCATGATTATCGGTCGATTGCACTGCTCGCTTCATGTTTGCCGATGAGACCTAGCTGAATCGCCTGAGAGCCAGGTGATTGAGCAAGTTGATCTGATCATTTCATCTCGCCTGAACCAACGATCGACCAGCCCTTGTGAGGAATCTGACCCATGTCTGCGCTCATTCGATGTATTTCCACCGTCATTATTGCCTCAATCATTCTGGGCGTAGGCATCTGGTGGTTTCGATATGACGCCCAGCTGAAGCAGATTGAAGCTCTTGAAAAGAGCAATCAGGCGTTGCAGCAGGAACTCGACCTTCGAACGGAGATGATCCAGCGGCTGAGCCGAAATGAGCGGTGTGGTGTGGTGCAGATTCTCTCACAGACCTATAACGAGTCTGACGAGGTGGAGACCACAACCTTTCGTTTTATTGAGCTTGATGAAGATGGCAGTGAATTAGCTCGGCAAGAATTTACCGTGCCTAGCGATGTCATTTATGTCGATACTTGGACCGTCAAGTTTGATGAGAACGCCGTTGCGACAGGTCATCCCTTACATGGAAGAACGTTGATACTGCTTCGCAGGGTGTTCTCAGATCAGATGGCGCCGCTCGATGGACCCAGTATTGATACACCGGGCAGCGTGCCCCCCGCCTACTCTGTGAGTGAATTAGGTTCATTTCAGCAAGACATTTGGTCTCACTTCTGGGATCTTGCCACCGAGCCGCGAATAGCTGCTGCCATGGGCGTGCGTGTGGCTCAAGGTGAAGCTGCTTATAAGCAGGTACGGGCAGGCCAGGAGTATCAACTGTCGGTAGATGCTGATGGTGGCATCAACTTGGTGCCAGTGTTAATCGAGCCGGCACTCACCCATGTCGATCAATAGCAGCCGGTCAAAAGCAACGAAACTAGCGCTGCTTACTGATGCCATCATTGAGTGTCAACGTTGTCCCGAACTTCGATCTTATGTCGCTGACATAGGGCAGCGCAAACGGCGTGCTTATGCCGATTGTTCATACTGGGCACAGCCGGTTCCTGGTTTTGGTGATCCAAATGCCAAGCTCATGATTGTGGGTTTGGCACCTGGGGCTCATGGTGCAAATCGGACCGGACGGGTTTTTACCGGGGATCGCTCAGGAGACTTTCTGTTTGCTGGTTTGCATAGAGCTGGTCTGGCAAATCAGCCTCAAAGCAACGATGTGAACGATGGTCTGATGCTCAAAGATGTTTATATCGGGCTGGCTCTTCGCTGCGCACCTCCGGGTAACAAGCCAAGTCAGGAGCAACTTAAGGCTTGCCAAGAGTATCTATCAAAGGAAATAGACATCTTGTCGGCTCGTGTTGTCTTATGTCTTGGTGGCATTGCCTTCAAAGCAATGCTCGGCTGGTGTGCTAGACAGGGCCTCCATTTGCCCAAGCCCCAACCGAAGTTTGGACACGGTGTGGAGGTGGCATTGGGGGATTTGACATTACTAGGGTGTTATCACGTGAGTCAACAGAACACCTTTACGGGGCGACTGACACCCGACATGCTTGATCAGGTCTTAGAACATGCGATGAAGCTCGCCTTTGCATAGCTATTGTGTGCTTGTCGCTTTCAGAGGGGTATGATGACAGGCGATGCGATTATTTGTGACTGGAGCAACAGGTCTTATTGGACAGCGCTTGATTCGTGATCGGCTGGAGCGAGGCGATCAGATTTTGGCATTGTCGCGCGATGGGCGACGTGCGGAGAAAGTACTTAAAGCAGATAGTGCCTCTGCGTTGACCGTCATCGAAGGGTCTGTTACTCAAAGTAGTGGGTGGCAAGATTTAGTTTCGGGTTGTGATGGTGTCATTCATTTGGCTGGAGCAAACATCACGGGGCGATGGACCAAGCGTTACAAAAGTGAATTGTTCCGCTCTCGAATTGACTCGACCGCAGCAATTGTTCGTGCTATTGAAGCTGCGACTTCTCGACCTAAGATCTTAGTTAATGCTTCGGCAATCGGGTACTACGGACCAACCGGTGATGCGATGATTGATGAGAGATCACCAGTTGGCAAAGGCTTTCTACCGGAACTCGTCGCGAGTTGGGAACGTGAAGCAACGCGCACGGATGCAGCAACACGTGTCGTTCTTTTGCGCATTGGTCCGGTGCTTGACCGTCGCGGAGGTGTCCTAGGGAAAATGCTCCTTCCATTTAAACTTGGTTTAGGAGGAACCCTAGGTCGTGGTAGACAGTTTATGTCTTGGATCCATCATAGAGATCTGGTAGGCCTTTTTGATTTGGCACTCAGTGATGAAACTTTGTACGGGGCCATCAATGCGACAGCACCAAATCCTGCCACGAACAAATATTTCACCAAGTGTTTAGCTAAAGCGCTACACCGACCCGCCATCTTTCCAATACCAAAATTTGTATTGCGTGTTCTCATGGGGGAGGTTGCCAACCATGTCTTTGAGAGCCAGCGCGTGATGCCGGCACGTGCTGAGCGCAGTGGATATCAGTTTGTCTTTCCGCATCTTCGAGAAGCCATCTCTGACGCAGTTCGTAAGCTCCCTGAGGAGAAGCGGAGTGGGATTTCCATGGCCTCACCTGATGGATCTGGCTACCCCACCAGTTCGAGCATGCCCAGAAGGCCTATCAAGCTGCTTGCAGTGCCACTGAATGCGGGCCTCCTAAGCACTGATGGAAGCGTTTCAAGAGAAACCATTGCTGCTCTAAGAGAGGCTGAATATGCAGGTTGTGTTGTTGTGGCAGCCACTTCAAGATCACCCCAGGCGGCACGATGGGTCTTGGAATCGGCAGGTTTAGAATCGGTGTTGATTGCCTGTAATGGCGCCCTCATTTGGAACCCAAAGCGGGAAGAGCAACAGTATCACGAAGCATTGCATGGCCATCTTGCTGCTCAGATACTTGAGGAAGTGCGTAAGGAAGACCGTGGTGCAATCGCATGCGTGGATGTATTAAATCGTAGTTACGCTGATCTCGTTGATGCGGAGATGTTATCTCCAGGACGTCTGGCCATATTGCCAGAACATCTAGAATCTTTCGACAAGCTGTTCAGTAAACCGATTACTCGGCTGAGCCTTCTTGGTGCCGCAGGTCGTATGCAACACATTGCTTCCGTGGTCGCAGATCGTTTCTGGAAGACACGAATGATCGGTATGTTTCTTGATGATCCCACCACAATTCAGATTGTGCATCCATTGGCAGATAAGGGCATCGCACTACAACGAATTGCGGGTCGTATGGGACTTCATCGAGATGAAGTTATGGCGGTAGGTGGTTATGCCAATGATCAAGGCATGATGGACTGGGCTGGTTTCAGCGTCTCTATGGGCGATGGAATACGTGCAGTGCGCGTTCTTGCGAATGCTGTTGTACCATCTAGGGAGCAAAACGGAGTTGTTAAGGCGATTCAAGACTATGTCCTCTCACAACGATAACACGATTGACAAGGAAGCTCCCAGCTCGGATACGGTCACGCTCTCAGCCGGTCATAGCTCGCGTTCCAGTTTGAAGATCTGGCTGGATGGTGAGTTTGTCGATCATGAGAAAGCAGCCATTTCAGTTTTTGATCACGGCTTGCTCTATGGGGATGGCTGCTTTGAAGGTATACGGATCTACAACAACCGTATTTTCAAACTGCGCACCCATTTGGAACGCATGTTCCGATCGGCCGAGTTATTGCGTCTACAGTCACCCTATACGATTGATGAGATTGAATCAGCCTGTCGAGAAGCGGTTGCTGTGAACCAAGTTTCGAACGGTTATATTCGACTTGTGTTTACACGCGGAGTTGGAGGGTTGGGGCTCAACCCATTTCTTTGCGAAAAACCAACGGTCTTCATCATTGCTGACAGTATTCAGCTTTATCCTGCTGAAATGTATGAGACGGGTTTGCGTGTTGTGATGGCTGAGCGGCGGCGCTTCCCGATCAATTGCCTTGATCCATCAATTAAGAGTCTCAACTACTTAAACAATATTATGGCCAAGGTAGAAGCGATTGATCAAGGTGTTTTAGAGGCAATCATGCTTAACTCTGATGGGCATATTTCCGAGGGTACGGGCGACAACATCTTCATCATTAAGGACAAATCTATTTACACGCCCTCAACTGAAGCGGGTATTCTTCATGGCATCACACGCCAGTTCGTCATGGAGGAACTGGCGCCTGCAATCGGAATTACGGTTGAGGAAAAAATGATGTACCCACAACACATACTTGAGGCTGACGAGGTGTTCTTGACTGGAACAGCTTGTGAGATCATTGGTGTCACGCATCTTGATGATCAGGAAATTGGTACTGGCCAAGTAGGTCAGGTTACGAAAGCGTTAGAAGCAGAGTTTCGTAAACGCGTTGAAAAGAACGCGCCCGAGGACTAGCACAGCACATCAATCGACAGGTTTAGATATGCGTAACGTCATGTTATGGGCGGTTCTTGGATCGGCCCTTGGTGGTGCGATCATCGCCATTCTTGGCATTGTGACGGGTGATTTACCCGACTTCGCGGCTCAATTGATTGGTTCGTTGGCCAATCTTTTTATCTTTGCTTGTTTGGCGCTTCTCTGCTTCCTGATGCGAGAGCGGAATATCTTTCCCAAGTTGATGGTATTTGCCATTGGTGCTTGTTGGCTTTCTTGTTTGATGTGGTGGTTTTTTATCTGGTTTATGTCAGTCCGATCCGTAACTGCTGATCTTGAAAAACTCTTTTTTTTCATGGGCATCGTTAGCACCGTGGCATTCTGGGCGCCTTATGTAGGGTTAATGTACTGGCTGCCGATTACCAAAGGCTCTCTCATAGTCTTGCGACGGGTGACCGTCGGCTTGGCATCATGCTTTGCAGGCCTGGTCATCATTCTTTATTTGATTCTGATGACTTTTGGCTCTTCAAGAACGAACGATTTATTAGAAATAATCAGTCGCCTATTAGGCGTCATAGGCTTTGCTGGATTTGGTCTGACGGTCGTGACGGTGGTACTGGCCTTCGTTGTTCGAGTGCGCGACAAGAGTAAACGTGAGACGATGTCCCAGAAGTTTTTTGTAAAAATCGTTTGTCCACGCTGCGAAGCACTAAACAAACTCAGCAGTGGCATTGGCAAGTGCATTCAATGCGCGCTACTGATGCGAGTTGAAATTGAAGAGCCGAGGTGTCAGTGTGGCTACACTATCTATCGCCTTGAGAGTGATCGCTGTCCAGAGTGTGGCCAATCGATACCGGCGGAAGATCGCTGGATGCCAAAACAAACAGATTCGATTCGAAGGGCAGAGTCTTAACTAACGGCTTCTGACTCAATGGTCAGATCAACGCCAGCATTCTGTGGTAGGTCATCCTTTTGGGATTCCATATGAAGGCTCTGAGCACGAAATTTCGACCAATCATCAACAGCGAGATCGGGTGCCATTGCCCCATCATGAACCTTAAGCAATTGATAGCTATTATCACGTTGCGCGGGGACAAATCCAGAGTCGCGGATCAGCCTGCATAGCAGCGGTTCGTTAAGGCAGTAAGTGGTTCCGGCAGCACTCACAACATTCTCTTCCATCATCACAGAGCCCATGTCATTGGCGCCAAAATGTAAGGCTATTTGACCAACCAATGGCCCCATAGTGACCCAGCTTGAGCCGATCGAGTAAATGTTGTCAAGATAAAGGCGACTCATCGCTTGGGTTCGTAGATACGCGGTTGAACCGGCTGTTCGTACGCGGCGACCAAACTCAGGGTGGTCCTTCTTGTTGCCAGTTCCATCAAGTTGCGCAACCACATCACCTGGAAATGGAGTGTCGAGATCATCACCGGGGCCATCTCCCCATTCCTTGCAACGTCCAAGCGGTGTATTTTCGCGTTGGAATGGCCATGAGATGAATGCCATGTAGCGGCCACCACCGGAGAGTCCTAGATCCTCAATAGCGCTATCCTGCCATGATCGAACCATCTCCATGTGGTGGATCCGATCCGCGATTCCTTCGATGTGTCCGAACATCATCGTTGCTGATGTATTCATGCCGAGTTCGTGCGCAACACGCATGGTTGTCAGCCACGCTTCAGCATCACATTTGCCCAAGCCAATCTTTCGCCGCACAGGATCAGAAAAGATTTCACCGCCACCACCTGGTAGTGAATCAAGTCCTGCTTCGCGCAGTTGTGTCATGACGTGCATCAATTTGTCCTTCAGCGTAGCGCCGGGCGGATCAAAAAAGTGCACGAATTCGATGAACTCAGGAGGACTGAAGGCATGGACATGAACTTGGGGATAACGCTCTTTGAACTGCTGCAAGAGGTCGATGTACCAACTGAGCGATAGATCGGGGTTCATCCCACCCTGCATAAGCACTTGGGTGCCACCAATATCCACAAGTTCATCAACTTTGGCAAAGAGGGCCTCTTGGTCGAGGGTGTATGCGTCATCTTCGGTGCCGTCTCGACGAAAGGCACAGAATGTACATTTCGCTGTACAGACATTGGTGTAATTGATATTGCGGTCAATGACATAGGAACGCAAAGTGGGTCCATGAATGTTTTGGCAACGGGCATCGGCCCAGGCGCCCAACTCATCAAGTGGCATTTGCTTGAAAATCGCCAAGCCTTGTTCAGGGGTGAGGCGCACTTGGCCTGCCACCACGTCGTTCAGGAAGCC
>CALCOW010000342.1 GCA_937899935.1 uncultured Phycisphaerae bacterium | reverse complement strand
TGTACCAAAGACCGATCAGACCGAGTGTGGCTGGAAGGTTCTCTTCCAGCGGTGCCGACCGAAAATGCTCATCCATTTCGTGTCCACCGGTGAGCAACTCAACAAAGTTATCAAAGCCAATATAAATCGCGATCGACAAACCAATCGCTGACCACAGCGAGTATCGGCCGCCTACCCAATCCCAAAACTCAAACATGTTTGCGGGATCAATTCCAAATTTGGTGACCTCTGGCTCATTCGTTGATAGGGCAACAAAATGTTTCGCAATATGACCCTCATCACCAGCAGCTTTCATGAACCAGTCTCGGGCGCTGTGTGCATTCGTCAATGTCTCTTGTGTCGTAAATGTTTTTGAAGCAACCAAGAAGAGGGTCGTCTCTGGATCACAGAGCTTAAGGGTCTCAGCCATTTGCGTACCATCAACATTTGATACGAAATGCACACGCAGACCTGGCTGCCCGTATGGCTTCAGCGCTTCGGTTGCCATCACAGGGCCCAAATCAGAACCACCAATTCCAATATTGACGACATCCGTCATGCGCTTGCCGGTAAAACCTGTCCATTCACCACTACGCACTGAGTCACTAAATTTGTGCATATGGTCGAGCACTGCATTGACCTTTGGCATGACATCTTCACCATCGACCAATATTGGTCGATTTGATCGATTCCGCAATGCAATGTGAAGCACCGCTCGATGCTCGGTGATATTAATCTTGTCGCCATTAAACATACGATCACGGAGGCCTTCGATATCTGCCTGACGCGCTAGATTTCTCAGCAACTCGAGCGTCTCTTGTGTAATACGATTCTTTGAGAAATCAGCCAAAATGCCGCATACAGATAAGTTAAAGTGGTTGAATCGGTCGGTATCTTCTGCAAAAAGATCCCGCATATGGACTGCCTCCATCTGACGCTTATGTTCACTGAGCGCTTTCCAAGCGGGTGTAGTTGTAAGTTTCGACATATCTATTTCCTTCCCGAAAACAAACCGATTGACTGGCCTGCTGTTTTCTTATGTGCAGTATTAGTGGATGTGATCTGGCATCGTGGCTTCTTTGTTCCACAAGCGATACCCCCCCAAGAAGGCATTCTTGTTCGCGCCACGCCGGCAACCATCTGGGAGTTCTTTTAAGTGTTTGGTATTGCCGCCGCCAAGAACAATGTATTCAGGTTGCAGACCATTTTGAAGCTGTTCGATCGCTTGGAAGACATGCTTCTTCCACTTGGCATGTCCTTTATCTTCTAGATACTTTTCGCCAAGATAATCCTCAAACACCCTATCTTTGCGATATGGCATATGTCCCAGTTCCATTGGCAGAATCTGATTCTCTTCAACGACCATCGCTGAGCCAAGACCCGTTCCCAAACCCAGGAAAAGCATCTTGCCACCCTCGTAACTTCCAAGTGCTTGCATAGCGGCATCATTGAGAAGTTTCGTTGGACAATCGAACGCGGCTTCATAATCAAAATCGACCCAACCGTTGCCCAAGTTGTATGGCTCCAGGATTGGCTTGCCATCTACAATCGGCGCTGGCAAGCCGATTGAAACTCGATCCCACGACCAGCCATCAGAAACTGCCCCGATATTCTCCATCATCCCTTTGGGCGTGATTTCCTTACCTGAAGGAAAGGCCCGTCGCTCGTGCTCGCCCTCCAGCAGAAGCTTGATGTGAGTGCCGCCAATATCCACCGACAATGTGCGCATTTTCTTATGTCCTTTCCACTTCTGGCGGTCTAGCACCCTCCAGGGACCCCACGGCCCAGAGCTCATGTGAGAAATACCCGCCAGTCGAGTAGAGTACCTAGTTCTCCGCTAGAGATGAACTCTGCGGATAGCACCAGGGGACGCAATCCATGTCGACTTCCACACCTCATGACCACCAGCTCCGCCCAGACCTCGTTGTCCGGTCAAAAGCCAAGCCAACCCCTCATCCTGAGGGCGAAGAAGGCCTTGGTATTAATGCAATTCGATTTTTGGCGATTGACGCTATTGAAAAGGCAAAATCTGGACATCCAGGCACGCCAATGGGGCTCGCCCCACTGGCTTATCTGCTCTGGACAGAAATCATGCATTTTGATCCAACACAGCCAAGCTGGCCCGATCGAGACCGTTTTGTTCTCTCGGGAGGCCATGCTTGCATGCTGCAGTACGCCAGCCTTCATCTAGCCGGCTATGACTTGACTATTGACGACCTCAAGCAATTCCGCCAGTGGGACTCACGCACCCCTGGTCATCCAGAAATGGACCGTACGCCCGGCATCGAAATCAATACGGGGCCCTTGGGGCAAGGTGTCGCCAATGGTGTTGGCATGGCCATGACGGAACGAATGTTAGCCGCACGTTTCAATACGGATGACCACACGATTGTTGATCATCACACATTTGTGACATGTGGCGAAGGCGACATCATGGAGGGCATCACTGCCGAAGCCGCATCATTGGCGGGACGGCTCGGACTTAACAAGCTCATATTGTTCTATGACGACAACGAGATAACGCTCGAAGGCGCCGCCCCTGTTGAACTGCACGAAGATGTTGGCGCCTGGTTTGCCTCTTTCAACTGGCACGTTATCGAGGTAGAGAACGTCAATGATCTTGATGCTCTTCGCAAAGCTATTGCTGAAGGAAAAGCTCAGACGAGTAAACCCACACTCATTATCGTTCGCAGTCACATCGGCTATGGCTCTCCAGTTCAAGACTCGGCTGACGCGCATGGCAAGGCCCTCGGCGAGGAAAATGCTGAGGCAACCCGCAAGACACTCGATTGGCCTTACGGCCCCTTCGAAATTCCTCAAGACATTTATGACCACTGGCATAACAAGGTTGCCAAGCAAGCTGGAAGTCACAGCAAATGGCACCAGTGCTTTGAGGCCTATAAAGCCGCGCATCCAGACAAAGCCAGTGAGTTCATGCGCGTCATGCATGGTGAACTGCCCGAAGGTTGGCGGGATGCCAAGCTGCCTGATTTTAAAGTCGGCGACAGTCTCGCAACACGCAAATCTGGCGGCGCCTCTCTGAATGCATATGCCGCAAACGTACCCGAACTTATTGGTGGTTCAGCTGATGTGGCCCCTTCAACAGATACAAATTTGAATGACAAAGGTGACATCAATGCTGGTGAGTGGGATGGTTGCAACATTCACTTTGGTGTCCGCGAACACGCAATGGGTGCCATCTGTAATGGAATGGCCGCCCACGGAGGGCTGCGCCCCTTCTGTGCAACATTTTTCCCGTTTAGTGATTACATGCGAGAACCAGTTCGGTTAGCTGCGTTGATGAAGCTCCCCGTGGTGTTTGTGTTCACACATGATTCCATTGGCCTTGGCGAAGACGGTCCGACACATCAACCAATTGAGCACCTTGCTAGTTTCCGAGCAATGCCAGATACCCGGGTCATCCGACCGGCCGACGCCAATGAGTCGGCGCAAGCATGGGCCGAGGCGATCGCTCACCCAGGACCCACGCTTTTGGTGCTATCGCGTCAAGGACTGCGCATACTTGATCCCCAAGTAGTCGACGTTTCCAAGGGTGCCACCGTCGTGGCGCCTGGAGATGACGCAGCAATTATCGCAACTGGATCAGAGGTCCAACTCGCTCTTGAAGCACGCGATCTACTGGCTGCAAATGGAGTCAACGCACGCGTTGTTTCGATGCCGTGCTGCGAGATCTTCCGCGAACAAGATCAGGCTTACCGAAACCAGGTTCTACCTCACGGCATGCCTACGCTTGCGGTCGAGGCTGCTGCGCCAACCGGCTGGTATGAATTTGCAGATGACGTGATGGGTTTACGCCGCTTTGGTGCATCAGCACCGGGCGAAATCGTGATGAGAGAGCTTGGTTATACACCTGAACATGTCGTAGCCCGTGTTCAAGCATTACTTTAAATAAGACCACCACGATTCGTTACGTGTGTGGCAACAACGGTGAGAATTGAGACGAAGGAACCGCTTATGAGAGTTGTACTAGCTGCTGATCATGCTGGTCTACCCCTCCGCGCCACACTCGCTAAGGCCGTGGAGGCTGCTGGACACGAAGCGGTGTTGATGGGACCTGACAGTGGTGATCCCGTCGACTATCCAGATGTCGCGGAGATTGTCTGCGCAGAAGTTGCATCAGCACGAGCTGACCGGGGCATCCTTTTATGTGGCAGTGGTGCTGGCGTCAGCATTGCGGCCAACAAATGTCCCGGAGTTCGGGCATCAATTGCTCACGACACTTACACAGCACATCAAATGGTTGAACATGACATGGTTAATGTTCTTACCATCGGGTCCCGTGTGATCGGGCCAGAACCAGCTTCAGAAATTGTAACGGCATTTGTCTCGGCAAAATTTACCGGAGAGACGCGCCATCGACGGAGACTTAACAAAGTGTTAGCAATAGAACGCGACGAAATTAATAACCCATTACATGAACTTCATAACGTCGGGCAAAGCGTCTGGATGGATAACATTCGACGAGACATTCTCGATAAAGGCATATTGGCTCACTACATTGATCGCTTGGCGATTACTGGATTGACATCAAACCCTGCGATTTTTGACAAAGCGATTGCAGATTCGAACCTTTACGATCAAGCGATTCAGTCACTCATGAAATCGGGGACCACTGATCCAGAAGCGATTTTCTTTGACTTAGCACTCGAAGACTTATCACGTGCTGCTGACTTATTCCGACCTACCTATGAGGGCACGGAAACTGTTGATGGGTATGTATCTCTTGAAGTTTCGCCACTTCTAGCCAACGACACTGCCAATACCGTTGAGCAAGGCAAAGCTCTTTTCGCCCGAGCAAACCGGCCCAACTTTTTCATTAAGGTTCCCGGAACCCCTGAGGGCTGCGAGGCAATCGAACAATTGATTCACGCTGGCGTCAATATCAATGTCACGCTTTTGTTTTCTGTCGAACATTACAAAAATGCAGCCGACGCATATATGAGAGGGCTGGAGCGACGCCTCAAGGACGGACTTGATCTCAACGTCGCATCCGTAGGCTCTGTGTTCATATCTCGATGGGATAAGGCCGCCAATACAAAACTGCCCGAAGACATGCATAACCAGTTAGGTGTTGCCATCGGCGAAGCTTGCTATCGAGCCTATTGTGAAATGGTCGCCAGTGACCGGTGGAAGAAACTTGCTGAGCACGGTGGAAACCCACAAAGACTTCTTATGGCGAGCACGAGTGCCAAGGATCCATCACTTCCTAGTGGGTTCTATGTCACTGCACTCGCCGCACCCAATACGGTCAATACGATTCCGGAAGCAACATTGACTGAATTTGGTGAGACAGGCAAGGTTGATGGTGTTCTCAATCCAGATGGTGGCAATTGCGATGCAACCATGGCCTCGATAGAAAAAGCTGGCGTCGATATCCACGCTTTGGGTGAGCAGCTACAAATCGAAGGACGTGATTCTTTCAATGACAGTTGGGCCGATCTCATCAAGGCCATTAAGAGTAAGGGTGCGGAACTAGCCGCAACTGCCTAATCGGACAAGCACATTTCATCATTGGATGAATAAAAAAAAACGAAGGAGTTACACATGCAATTGGGCATGATTGGTTTAGGGAGAATGGGCGCTAACATGGTTCGCCGTCTTATGAAAGATGGGCATGATTGCGTTGTTTACGATGTAACCGCTGACAATGTGAAACAACTTGCCAGTGAAGGGGCTACGGGCGCGGACAGCTTGGAAGACTTTGTGGACAAGCTGGAGAAACCAGCCGCTTGTTGGCTGATGATTCCCGCTGCTTTTGTGGACTCTACACTTGAAAAGCTAGCCCCTCTTCTTAAGAAGGGTGACATCATCATTGATGGTGGAAATTCATATTATCGTGATGATGTCGATCGAGCCGACAAGCTGCGTCCGCAAGGAATTCACTATGTCGACTGTGGCACTAGCGGTGGCGTATGGGGCGAAGATCGCGGCTACTGCATGATGATTGGTGGCGATGATTCTGCCGTCAAACATCTTGATTCTGTTTTCGCCACCCTGGCCCCTTCGATCGATGAAGCGCCCAGAACACCTGGACGAGAAAAGGTCAAAGGAAGCACTGCAGAGCACGGGTATCTGCACTGCGGTCCAAACGGTGCCGGACACTTTGTAAAGATGGTTCACAATGGCATCGAGTACGGCATCATGGCTGCGTATGCTGAAGGCCTCAACATTCTCAAGCATGCCAACATTGGCAAAGTCAAGCAGGAAGATGATGCTGAAACAACACCACTTCGAGATCCAAAGTATTACCAGTATGATCTTGAATTAGGTGAAATTGCAGAAGTCTGGCGCCGCGGCAGCGTGATCGCTTCATGGCTGCTGGATCTAACTGCTCACTCCCTACTCGTCGACCCAACTCTCGAGAAGTTCTCTGGGCGTGTGTCTGATTCGGGTGAAGGTCGCTGGACGCTCATGGCCGCAATCGACGAAGCTGTACCAGCACATGTCCTTGGATCTGCCCTGTACGAGCGGTTCGAATCACGCGGGCAAGCAGACTTTGGTGACAAAATACTCTCGGCCATGCGATATGAGTTTGGTGGCCATCTTGAGAAGAAAGCCTAGCCATGACTACTGCCGCTGATGCTCTCGTTTTCTATGGCGCGACTGGTGACCTCGCACATAAGAAAACTTTCACTGCGCTCCAAGCCATGATCAGACATGGATCGCTCAATGTGCCCGTGATCTGTGTCGCGACGTCAGACTGGACGAAGGAACAACTAATCGAACGGGCTCGTGATGGAATAGAAAAGTACGGAGACGGAATTGACAAAAAAGCATTTGCCAAACTGACGGAGCTCCTACAGTACGTTGGTGGCGGTGGCGGCGAGGACGCAATGTATAAAAACCTCGCCAAAGCAATGAAGCCTTTTAAACAACCGATGTTTTATTTGGCGATTCCACCAAGTGCTTTCGCCTCCGTTGCTGCAGATTTAAGTCAATATGGCCTGGCAGATAATGCTCGCCTGGTCATTGAAAAGCCGTTCGGAACTAATCTTGCATCAGCAAAGCAATTGAATATTGAGCTCCATAAGCACTTTCCTGAAGCATCCATTTATCGGATTGATCACTACTTGGGCAAAGAAGCGACGCTTAACATGTTGTATTTCCGGTTCTCCAATGCTTTCCTGGAGCCAATCTGGAACCGCAACTACGTTAAATCAATCAAGATCACCATGGCAGAGGACTTTGGCGTAGCAGG
>CALCOW010000341.1 GCA_937899935.1 uncultured Phycisphaerae bacterium | reverse complement strand
ATCTGACGAAAGATTTCGCCCCGTTCATTTGTTTGATGGTACTGATGGCAATGTTTACGTCGTTGATATGTATCGAGGCATTATCCAACATCGTATCTTCATGACAACATTTCTTCGCAAGCAGGTTCTCAATAGAGCGCTGGATCAACATGTTGGTTTAGGTCGAATTTATCGTATTGCTGCAGCTGATGCGGTTCATGAGCCAGCTCTCGATTTCACCGTTTTAGAAAATGAACAACTGGTTGAAATGTTGCGGGATGCCAACGGGTGTCGGCGTGATCTTGCTCAATCCTTGCTTGTCGAGCGAGTTGCCGTAGAAGTTGCAAGTTTATTGTCTGGGTTGGCACGAGAAGATACAGCACATCCTTCTCGACTCCATGCGTTATGGATACTCGATGCGATTGGAGAGCTTTCAGAAGTCGAGGTCTTGGCGGCGCTCTCAAGTAGTCACAAACAAGTGAGAATTCATGGCTTGCGTTTGGCGGAGAATTATATTGATCAACAGCAAATTCAAACAGCCATTCTCACATTTGTTGACGCGGATGATCTGGACGAGCTTGTTCAAGTCACGCTTGCACTAGGTTACGGTACAGGCGAGAGCCAATGGCATGCGTTGATGTCAATCTTGCACAAGCATAAAAATTCCCCACGCGTTGTCAGTGCAGTCATTGCTGGAGTACATGGCAGAGAACATCTTGTACTTGGTGAAATGCTAGATCAAGAACAATGGAAAAGAGAGAGTGCATTGCATCGGCAGTTAGCCACCCATGTCACATCTCTCATCCTCTCTGGTTCACCCGCTGAGCGGCGTAAATGTTTTGAGTACGCAGTCGAAGCCTACGACCATCGTCCATGGCTCAGTGACTCCATTCTTGCTTCTGTGGAAAAAGCTCAACGCCTAACATCTTCAACATCGCGTGTCTTGCAGCTTGATACGGTTCCTGAGGGCTGGGTGAACTTTGTAGCTCAAAGCTCCAATGTGTCAAACATGAGTCGCGTGGGAGAGATTGATAAGCATCTTACTTGGCCGGCTCGTCATGGTGAGGCGCTGCCTTTATGGAACTGGAATGCTGCCGATCAACGCCGTTATGAGTGGGGGCAGCAACTCTATACGGTCTGCATTGGATGCCATCAGGCCAATGGTCAGGGGATGCCCTCACTGTACCCCCCACTTGCCGGTTCGCCTTGGGTGCTCGGATCAGTAGAGGTTCTAGCGAAGGTCCTGTTACATGGGCTCGAAGGCCCATTAGAAATTGACGGCATTTCGTTTGATCAAATGATGCCACCCAGTCCACTCATTAGTGATGGTGAGATTGCAGCAATCATGACTTACATCCGCCAGGCGTGGGAGAATGAGGCATCACCTGTGACGCCAGAGCAGATTGCTGAGATCCGTCGCGCTCATGCGAGCCGACAGAGGCCATGGACAACCGTCGAACTAGGGCCACGTTAGGCTCATTTACGCAAGACTTGGGGCCTTTCAGCACTGCTATAATGAGCGCCGGAATTCAGATTTTATTACGGTCAGGAACAGCAATCGTTCATGTCAGATGAACACCACTATGAATTTGATGTTGTTGTGATTGGGGGTTCAATCGCTGGCGCTGGTGCTGCGCACTTGTTGAAGCAGCGCGATCCTGATATCCGAATCCTTGTTGTTGAAAAGGGTGATAGTTTTACTCGCAAGGTGGGTGAAGCGACGGTGGAGGTGGGGGCCTATTTCCTGGGACGTGTTTTAGGCCTGATTGACTATCTTAATAATGAGCACCTCATCAAACAGGGCTTGAGGTTCTATTTCAATAATCGTCAAGTGACAACCCTTGACAATGCCAGCGAATTAGGTGGGAAGTTCCTTTCTCGTGTTCCTTCGTATCTGGTAGATCGCGCCAAACTTGATGAAGAAGTCTTGCGCCGGGCGTCGGACCTTGGCGCCACTGTCTGGCGGCCTGCATCAGTGAGGTCTGTGGATTTGCAGTCGAATGGAATGAGTAACGTTGTTGTCACCAGTGGCAATGAAGAACGTCAGGTGACTTGCCGCTGGGTTATAGATGCTTCTGGAGTTGCCGCTTTTGTAGGTCGTCAGCGTGGTTGGATTAAGTCAAATGAATCACATCCACTGATGGCGGCGTGGGGTCGTTTTAAAAACGTTGAAGATCTTGATGGACTCACGATTGCGCAAGAATTTCCGGACTTTAGTGCCAAGACTGCTTCGCATCGTGGCCTTGCCACGACGCATGTGATGGGAGATGGTTGGTGGAGTTGGTTTATTCGACTTCGGGGTGGTGATACTAGTATTGGCATTGTGATGGATCCACGCATAGCGTCCTTGCCGCAGGAGGGGCGACTTGTTGACCGCATGCGCACGCTTTTGGAGACGCATCCGGTAGCCAAGCGCCTGATCACAAACGCGGAACCTATTGCAGATGATATTCACCTACGTAAAAACATAGCTTATACGAGCGATTGCTATGCAGAAGATGGTGTCGCCCTGGTTGGTGATGCAGCGGGATTCATAGATCCTTTCTACAGCATGGGGCTTGATTGGACCGGATTTACAGTTGTAGGCGCCGTTGAGTTGGTATTAGCCCAACGTCGGGGCGAATCAATGGATCTTCGAATAGAGCAGCACAACAAGTGCATGTACAAGTGCTCAAGACGTTGGTTTGAGGCAATCTACCGTAACAAATATGAATATCTCGGTGACTTTGACTTACTTCGTAGCGCGTTACTTATGGATTTAGGTCTGTATTATCTTGGTGTAGCAGCAATTCCTTATACCAAGGGAACAAGCTCAATGAGTCAAGGCTTATACACACGGGCTACAGCAGTTCCATTTTATCTGATGATGAAGTTCTATAACCGCAGATTTACAGCAATGGCACGTTCACGTCGTGCTCGAGGTGTTCTCGGAAGAAGGAACTCGGGCCAACGGTATCTCTTTGATAGCTTTACTTTTTCTATTGCAAGTGCTCGTCTTGTCGGCGTGTCGATTTGTCGATGGCTCATGTTAGAGTTGACGGAGGGTTGGCGCACCTGGTTTAGGCAGCCTAAAGCGATTGGAATCACCAGTGATATCCAGTTAGATACTTCGGATCCGAATACTCACGAGAAGTTGCAGCCGAAGCCATACCGTGTCTGATGTACATTTATCGTTGTTGTAATACAGCGGCTTGTTGAGGAGAAAGAGATTGGCAAACCATCGGCAACATAGAAAGAGTGCAGCGATGGGCGTATTTCTGGTGAGCGTGTTCGTATTTATTGCATCATGTGGAGATCGATCGGGCCAATCCGAGAGTACATCTAATGCAACGGCACCCGAAATTACATCAAGTAACACGAGTAACTTAACAGGTGATGAGAGTGAGCCTTTGCAGTTGACCTTTGGCGTTTATGCATCTGATGAACCCAAAGATATGGTGGAGCAGTTCCGTCCAGTGCTGGATGCGATACAAGTTGCAATGAGCGAATTGCTGCAACAACCAGTCGAAATTAAGACACAGGTTTTATCGACCTATGAGGAAGGCATCAGTTCTCTCACCGAAGGCATGGTCGATTTTGCTCGGTTTGGCCCAGCCTCCTACACGATCGCCAAAGAAATGAATCCTGCATTGATTCTGGTAGGCGTGGAACAAGTTAAAGGTGGTCGAACTTTCTACGGAGTGATATGTGTCCATGAAGATAGTGACATTCAATCATGTCAGGATCTTACAGGCCGCTCGTTCGCCTTCGGAGATGATAAATCGACGATTGGAAGATATCTGTCGCAAGAATATCTCGTGGACTGCGGCATCAATGCGTCAGCTTTAGCAAAGTATGATTACTTACAACGTCATGACCGTGTTGGAGATGCAGTTGCTAGGCAGGAGTATGATGCCGGGGCGCTGAAAGAAAGTACCTTCCAGAAAATGGTTGCGGGCGGATCATCGCTACGAGAAGTTGGGCGTTTTCCTAATGTCACGAAGCCGTGGGCAGCAAAATCAGATCTGGATCCTGAAGTTGAGGCGGCGCTTCGGCGTGCTCTTCTTGAGATGGATGATGAAGCAGCACTAAAAGCTTTGAAGAAGTCTGGGTTTGAAGCAGGTAACGACAGTGACTACGATCCAATACGTAAGGCAATCAGCCGTAATGATATTTTTTTTCAGTAGCCAACGATATTCAGTGAGTCATGTGACCTGAATTTTAGAAGGTCTTATTGCTATGCGCGGTCGTCCTATTGCATTGCAGATGCTTATTGTGACTGTTGTCACGGCAGTTATTGTTGGCGTTGTTCTTGGAGTTGTTGTCAAGCAACTTGAGCTGTCGACATTCCGATCACAACTACAAACAAGCTCTAAATCAACTGTTGCGGCTGTTGCCGCCGCGGCAGCGACTGCAATCGTGTCAGAGGATGGGCCCGTTCTGCAGCGCGTTGCCAGAGATGTGCGAAATATACAGCCTGACATCTATGAAATCACCATTCTCAATGAAGAAGGTCAAATTCTTGCGGAATCTCGTGATGCCTCTGTTGGTGGGCAAAAAGCTGAGTACATCTTTTCTGACGATGTAGTGCATATGGGAGAGCACTTTGGTTCAATTCGCATTAGTTGGAATTCAGATGAAGCAATTGAAGAGATGACACGATACGCATGGCGAGCAGGCATTATTAGCGCCGTGGGCGTTCTTCTGGTTGCACTTATGTTACTTATTTTAGTTCGCCAACTTGTGGTTAGGCCCACCCAGCTCATTGCAAGACGCGTTGGGGCAATTCAACAAGGGCAAGAGCCCCCGAGCTTTCAAGGTGAGCCGGCTATTGAACTAGTCGTGCTCAACGATGCAGTTGATAGCTTGGCCGCGACGGTCGATGCGCTCAGAACCGCAGAAAGACAGTACCGCCAACTATTCAATAATGATATTACGGGTAACTTTGTCTCCAGTCCCCAGGCTGAAATTGTCGACTGCAACGCGGCGTTCGTTCGCATGTATGGTTTGGCATCCACAGAAGATGCCAAGAGTCGAGGCGTGTTGGAGTTGTGGGGTTCAGGGGATGATCGAGAGAAAGTCATTGACGCGTTAAAGGTACATAGACGTCTCTATCATCAAGAAATACAAGTGCAGCGTGTTGATGGCTCTACGTTGTACGGTCTTCAAAATCTTGTTGGTATTTTTGATGACCAGGGCAACCTTTGCCAGGTGCAAGGCTATGTCATGGATCTCACTGAGCACCATGAAGTCGAGATGCAGCTTCGGCAAGCAGAAAGAATGAATGCTCTCGGCCGTCTGGCGGGCGGTATTGCTCATGACTTTAACAACTCACTTACGGTTATCTTGGGTCATTGTGAGCTCTTGTTGCAGCAAGTATCGGATAACAATGACATCGCCGAGCGATTAAAGGCAATTCGTTCATCAGTAAAGCGTTCGGCGTCACTCACAGAACAGTTGCGTGTGCTTAGCTACCAAGAAAGAAGTGAAGGCGCGTTGTCAGACGCCAGTAATGTTATTGTTCAAGTATTGAAAATGCTTAAAAGAATCTTACGATCAGATATTGACTTGGAGTACAAGGTGGCTCCGGATCTTGGCGCTGCTCAGATAGGCGCAGGCCCACTTGAGTCAATACTTCTGAACCTGATAAACAATTCTCGCGATGCCATGCCCGATGGAGGGTCAATCAATATTGTGGTGGTCGCTGTTGAACTCGACGAACGAGGAGTCAATTGGCCGACCCATTGGTTCGATGCAAGTCCAGGTCCCTATATCAAGATCTCTTTGACAGACACGGGATGTGGTATGGACCAAAAAACCATGGCTCAGGCATTTGAGCCCTTTTTCACCACCAAGCATTTTTCAAAAGGAACCGGCCTTGGACTTTCTTCTGTCTTTGGTCTAGTCAGACGTGCAGGTGGCGCTATCGACTTGGATAGCACGCTTGGCCAAGGCACGCGTGTCGATGTTTGGATTCCGCGGAGTCCAGATAGCGATCAAGCGATCTTATCGACGTTAGAACGTAGTAAAGAAGTCGTGAGTCCGGTGAGGAAATCGAAAATTCTAGTAGTCGATGACGAATCGGCTATCAGAGTTCTGATTCATGCAGTTCTTGAAGGTGCTGGGCATGAGGTGTTTGAAGCGAGTGATGGACGCGAAGCATTGGCCTGCCTTGAAGAGCATCCAGAGATATCGTTGCTCATTTCTGATCTGACAATGCCTGGAATGTCTGGGGAAGAGCTGATTATGCATGCAAAGAAAGCAAAACCACTGCTGCGAGTGCTTGCAATCTCTGGCCATGCTGAGCAGGACGGTGGTCTTTTAAAGCTTGAGCATGGGTCTATTCAATCTTTGTGCAAGCCGTTTGGTACCAACGAGCTTGTCGAATGCGTAGCAAAGGTGCTTGGAAATCACGAAAAAACAGTTGGCAAATAAGGCATGTTAATGTTGTTGTTCATGAGTTGGCAGCATAATTGATGACATCTAAGTTATTACAAATTTGAAATGAAATCTCTCTCGAAGGAAGTTATCTATGTCTCGCACAATATTGTTAGGGATCCTTATCTTTTCGGTAGTTGGAGTTATTACTGTCTCTCTGACTCGATCTGCACTCGGACACTGTCAGATACCATGTGGTATTTATGATGATCCCCTGCGTCTACAGATGTTACGGGAAGATGCAGTGACCATCGATAAAGCGATGCGTGAAATTACAAACGCGATGGCGGAAATGAAATCCGAGAATGGAGCCCAGGAGATATCGCTTGTGTTTAATCAAACGAGTCGTTGGGTAACGGTGAAAGAAGATGCTGCCCAAAATATTCAAGACATTATTTGTAATTACTTCTTAACCCAGCGTGTTAAGGCGGTCGATCCAGGAATGGATGGCTATGAATCGTATGTAAAACAGTTATCACTCAATCATGCTGTTCTTGTTGCAGCAATGAAATGCAAGCAAAATGTGGATCCTAAATATGCAGCTGAATTAATGACGGCGGTCGAAGCGTTATCGCCTTACTACGCTACCGTTTATCCAGCCTTGCAGCACACGGAAAGCAATCAAGATGGTCATAGTCATGATCATGATCATGGGCATGACCATAGTGACGGGCATTCACATGATTAGTATGTTGACTCTATGAGTCTGGCTTAGCCATCTGATTGAGCGACATAGTCTGGGTCTCGAGAAAGCTCAACAAGCTTGTTGATGTCATGGCCATGCATCATAAGACTATGCAGTTCTACCGCTACCGTGTGTCCGTCGCGGAGTAGTTGTTTTGCAGTTTGGTATCGCCATTCCCAAATATCAAAATCGGGGTGGTTCACCACTTCGCCTTGCTGGCCACCTTCGGGCCATGTGATCAAGTGAATGGCTCGGCCCCCAGCATTGCGGATTTCCTCGGGCGTATAGAAAAGTGGTGCGCCGGCCTGATCAACGAGATCTTCTCTCGCACGCCAGACTCGGTAGTCGGCTACAACACTCATGCCAAGTAAATGAGGGCTAGTTGATTTTCGAGAA
>CALCOW010000340.1 GCA_937899935.1 uncultured Phycisphaerae bacterium | reverse complement strand
CGGCTGACTCTGAATCAGTTAGTCAAGGTTCGAATCCTTGATCCCCAGTTATTGACAAGCAGCGCTTGTGATTGGATTCGAATCGCAGACATTAGACCCGAACTTCTCTCGCGTCGCTTAAACGTATACTTTGCCCTTACAAATAGAACAGGCTTGCGCAATGAACCCGGAACAAGACGCATCAACACGACCAGTTGTTGAAGAATCAGTTCGTGATTTTCTAAAACATCCCCCTAGCCACCGACGAGCAACTTGGATCCTTTGGCTGTGTACTGCAGTATTGATCGCTGGCATCGTGCTAATCGCTATTGGGTTAAGCCTCGATAGTACCGCCGACACACCACCACTATTTGTGTTCGGTATTGTCTTAGTCTTCGGCGGTCTTGTTGGCTTTCTATTCTCTATTATGCTTCGTTTCGCACATAAACAGAGATAGAACAAGTCTGCAAAACATCAACTTCCACTACGTCCTAGTTGAACGCTCCGAAGCTCTGGTGAACATCGCACAATTTGAGAGCCATCTGCTGGCTCGTAGTACCCAACCATAGAGAGTGGTATCTGTGGCATGCGATCACTTTTGAAGACCTCATGCAAGCTCAATGAAAACGGATAACAAATCCCATAAAGTGCCGTTGTTTTAACCTCAGAATTTTCCTGAGGCCCACGCCGCCAGACAGCTAACGGTTCTGCGTTGTTCTGTTGATCCTCGTGTACAGCATGTAATTCAAATACGAATGTTCCATCTGCCGCGAGCGGGGTTGGATATGGATGCGAGAATAAAGACGAAGTCACATGCACCACATCAGGAAAACCATTGCCATCAGAGTCCTCAGTGTTCGGTGAGACCAGTAGAGTCATGCGATTTGCTTGTGCCCCAGCGGGGACCGTCGGCGCGGGGATCGGCTCTGGCATAGGAATTTGAACGGCTCGGCGCGGCTTGGGTCTCGTTTCACAACCTGCCACACCCAGCATGAGGATCATGCTCGCCAACACAGAAGAAACACGTCGTAAGTTGTTTACTTGCTTCATCATTCTTCTATCACTTCTTCCTGTATTTCAACGATTGGATCCGATTCAGCCCCATCATCTAGATTTCGCTTTTGGATCTTCCACTCCCGTAGTTTCAGTGGACCGTCATCTGAATACTCGAACAGGCTACCGCCCTGATCAATCGTACCGTCTCGCATGTCATTGATCACTCGATTTGGCATGGTCAATTTATTGAGTTCAACATCACGCACCGCCCTAAGTCGATCAATATCTGCGGGAGATTGAATAACATGGGGCGTCAAGACAATTAGTAACTCCGTACGGTCAAGTCGCTTCGTTTCACTGCGGAAAAGCGCTCCAAGAATTGGTATGGAGCCAAGAATCGGCACCTGATCTTCGATGAACTGATACCCCTCCTGAATAAGACCACCCAGTATTACTGTCTCACCATCACGAACTGTGACGGTCGTGCCTGCAGTTCGTTCTCGGAAAATTGGTATTGGCCCAGCATCAGGCAAGGGTGTCGTACTCTGTTCTGTCTCCTGAATAAAACGAGGTTCGACATCCATCCGCACATAGCCGTCAGGATTAATAGATGGAGTCACATTGAGAATCACCCCGGTTCTTTTGGGTATCACAGACGTGATAGAAGCAAACTCAGAAATCTGAGTCGCATCGGGTATATAAATTTCTTCTCCAACATCAATGGTCGCTGGCACATTGTTAGCTGCCATCACCGATGGGTTACTCAATACATGCACACGATTTTGCGCTTCCAGAGCTCGAATAATCAGACCAAAGTCACTCGATGCAATCGTAAGTGTTGGCGTACCAGTCATCGCAGAGAAGCTCGCCGAAGCCAGAGCAAACATTGAGTCTATGCCAACCCCACGAATGCTCGCATTGTTTGATAATTCCACACCCCAGTCATTTCGATCTTTGAGTGATACTTCAGCCAATAAGACATGAATAAGAACTTGTGGAGGATCAACATCAAGTTGATCAATGATGTCACGCACGCGCTCCATATATCTTGGAGAAGCACTTACCAGCAGTGTATTCGACTTCGTGTCACCTCGGATTGTTATCTCACGCTCAAGAAGTCGAGCTGCCGATCCAAGCTGATCATTATTGAGTGTCTCGACCAGTTTTCTTTGTTCTTCATTCGCAAAATCACCGAGGACACGAGCGACTTCTTCAGCGGTCGCATTACGAAGTTGATAGACGAGTGTCTCTCTCTCATTGGCCTTGAGTGAGTCAAGCTCTTCAATGACTTCCGAAACAAGGTCCAAATACGTAGGTGATCCTGAAACAAGAAGACTATTTGTTCGACTATCAACTGTAATTGACAACTGCTGACGAGGATCAGGCACCGCCGTCAACTCTGTTCCTCCCACACCATTTGTCTGAACCATCTCGATCGCAGGTGTTTCAGTTGTCATCTCAACGACTGGCCCACTTCCATCACGCGGCTTCAGCACCATGAGCTCCTTGCCATGACGAAGCTGAAACAAATCGCGCAACATTTCTGCCATGGCAGTGGCATCAGCATTCACAAGCTTGAAGATCCGAATGCTCTTGGCGCCAATATTGCTCTCATCTAGATCGATGATCATCTGCTCAATTAACAGCATCGATTCTTGTGGCGCCGAGACTATGATGGTGTTCGTTCGAAGATCCGGAGTCAGGCTAATTGACTCACGCAGTGCGGTTGAAATCTGAACTTCACCTGGCCCATCAATCACTTCTCCATCACCCATCTGACTCAAGTACTTCAGAATAATTGATTGTTGGTTGCCTCGTCTTGATCCAATACCTCGTCCACTCAATACATTTTCAATGAGGTTCACGGTCTCAAGGGCATTCGCGGAATTAAGAGAGATGTACTTAATCTCGACAACTGATTCAGGCCGAGCACCATCAAGCTTGGCGACAAGCCCTCTAATTGCAGCAAGATCTCGTTCTGGACCACTGACGAGCACTGCATTGAGCTGATCGTCAGCTGTCACGCGAAGTGATTTCGTCCCACGAGCACGATTACTCTCTTCCACATACAAATCTTCCAGCACAGGCACAAGATCGGATGCACGACTTCGCTGAAGTGTGAGTACTTCCACTTCAAACTCTCCACTCGTACCCTCGACCTCAATTAATGAATCAAGCAGGCTTTTGATGACGACTAAATTCTCATCATTGGCTGCGATAATGAGCGCATTCGTTGATGGCTCGGCTTCGACGGTCACACGATCTGAAGCAGTGCCTGCTTCACCCAGCGATTGTTGACGATCTCTCATGAGAGACTGCAGTCGAGGCGCTAATTGCTCACATCGCCGCGACTCTGGCAGTGCTAAAACATGTAGTGACACTGCTTGATTGACCGGTGCATTTTCTAACTTCAGGACCAGATCGCGAACGATAGCGGCATCTGATGGATTCGCTGTAATTAAGAGGCTATTTGATCGGGAATCCGTCAGGATCATTGGCTTCTGGGAGAACTGCAGTTCCTTGGGCAAATCTGCGTATCTTCTCTGCATGATTGTCTCAAGGGTTTGAGCAATACGTGATGCATTTCCGTTCGCAATTGGAATCACCTCAACAAGTGCACCATCTTCAAATTGCGATTCATCCATTTTATTGGCCAATTTTTGAATCACTTCAAAAGACTCGTTGCCGGCGGCCACAATAAGCGAATTGATTCTCGGATCAGCAACGATCGTAGCTCGCTCTAAATCAGCCGTTTCAGGCTCCACCATTCGTAAGCGGTCCAGACGAGCATCCATAAGCTTTTGGATCAGCGCTGCCAAGCGTGACGCTGAAGCATGCTGCAGGCTAATCATGCGAATTTCTCGGAGATCTGGTGAAATCTCCGTATCAAGTGATTTCATCAGATTCTCAAGGACAGCAAAACTACGACTACTCGTTGTCACAATTAGCGAGTTGGTTCGTTCATCTGCTTGGACGGTTACACGGTCTTCTGCGCGAATTGCCTTTGAATCAGCCTGTTGGTTAAACAAATTTGTTAATGTTGTTCCAAGTTTAGCTGCCGAAGCATGCTTGATTGGATAGATACGTACCGTAGAACTTGGGCTTGCCGCTTCGACATCCAGCATGTGAATCAGCTCGGTCATAACTTCGAGATTACTCGGTGTTGCGACCAAAATCAGAGCGTTTAGTTGAGGCTGAGCTTCAACAATAAGTCGTGTCATTGGCTGGAACATATCTGACTCAAGGACCTTGCCACCATTTTCGTTAACTCGAGCCAAACGAAGGCGACCTACTTGCTGTTGAAGCGGCCCGGCTTGCGAAGTGTCGCTCGTACCATCGATGAATACAGATTTAATGGTCGCCGCCAAATCTAATGCATCGGCATACTTAAGTGGCACAATCTGAGATTCAACCCAACCTGTAGGCACTTCTTGATCAAGCCGCTGAGATAGAACTTCAACAGTGGCCGCAACATTTTCTTTGCCTGCCACGATCACAGTATTGGTGCGGCTATCAACACTAATTGCAACTTCGTCCATAAGTGCTTTGCCAACAAGCCCACCGGGCTCACCAGGCACGTCACTTCCGGGAATGAACGCAAGTTCCCGACCTTTCGAAAACAAATCATTCATGATTCGAGCGAACTGATCTGCAGCAATATTCTCAAGCGGTAGTACTTTGACTGTGACTGCCTCTGTCACAGGCAGTCGATCAAGCAGTTGAACCAGTGATCGCATTGCGTCAACATTTG
The DNA here is from genome assembly GCA_937899935.1 of uncultured Phycisphaerae bacterium. Taxonomy (GTDB): domain Bacteria; phylum Planctomycetota; class Phycisphaerae; order Phycisphaerales; family SM1A02; genus JAQWNP01. The sequence goes on along the minus strand of CALCOW010000340.1, from coordinate 3,772 downwards.
ATTTGCTTGAACCTACTAAAACAGCATTTCCAACGGTATCGGGAATAACTCGAATCGGTACAGTGAGATCGAGCGCTATATCATCATCATCGAAACCACTCCCTTGCATGTTCAGTCGCCGAATCTGTTCTTCGAGCGCTTCTGCCAGTGGCGTCTTCACTTGCTGCGGACTGGGATCTAACAACTGCTGGAGTATGTTGACGACGGCCTCTGCCTCCGCTTGCACGAGCGGAATCACAACCAACTCTGCATGAGCCACAGATGGCTCGCTATCCAAGGCCCTCAGCAATCCAACAATCGCATCTTGGTCAACAGGATTTGCAACAATCATGATGGCTCGACGACCCTCAACCACAACCGCTTGAACCGGTTCCGTTACCAGTCTATTGGCAGCATTTTCATCAATCGGATCTTCAAGACCCAACTTCTCGATCATCTCTACTGCAGATTCCGGTGACAGATGCTCAAGATCAATAAAAAAGATCGCCTGCCCGCGCCTTGGAGACAACGTGTCAATCTCCTTTGCTGTTCGAGAGATTTCTTCAAACATTTCTGGAGTCGATGAAACAATCAACGTATTACCTGGAACATCAACTTGAATGGATAGTGGCTGACCTGCTTGGGCGGCAAGCGATGCATATGCCTGCTGCAGTACCGTAGCTGTTCGTGACGCAGGTGCATTAAGAAGCTTCACAATTTGAACGCCAATGCCACTGTCTTTGGCCTTGGCCTGAAGTTCTTCAGCAAATAGTTTGATCTGCTCAAACTCTTCATCATCAGCTCGCACCACTATTGTGTTGGTCACCGGATCTCCAACAATGCGAAGACTATCGGCACCACTTTTGTCCTTGTTTTGGCCAAACAGAGCAATCACAGCTTTGGCTACCTCAAGAGGATCTCCTTGATTAATTGGAATGATCCTTGGTGGTGGCAACAGTGCGTGATCCGCGACGTCTAACTGCTCAATGATGTCTTGTACTTTACGTACATTCTGTCGACTCGCTGATACGATCACTGAATTTGTTTGTGGTTCTGCTGAGGCACGCACCCACTCATCTGCTTCAACCAACACCTTTGGTATGGATGGTCGACCGCCTTCATTATCACTTACGCCCCGTGGTGCTTCTCGTGATTGTTGCGCGCCTAGTGATGCCTGAAATGCATCGTTAATAGCTCTTGCAACAGAGCTCGCATCGGCATACCGAAGTGGAATGACCTTGAGTTGCAATGAGGCGTCATACTGCTCTGAATCGAGTTCAACCAGTAAAGCACGGATGCCCTCCCACTCCCCTGCAGCAGCTGAAATAACCAGCGAATTCGTCGCTGGATCAGCTACGATCCGTACGTTTCTCTTTGCTGGGGTGTCTGCTTCTAAGGCATAGTCACCATAAAACACAGAAAGCGCATCTTGCACTTGCTTCGCTTGCGCAAATTCTAGTGGAACAAATTCTGTCGTTCTTTCTTGTTCCGATGGTGTATCTAAGTCACTAACTATTTTCTGTATCTGTTCAAATTGCTGAGCATTCGCTGCAACAATGAGTTGATTCTCTCGCTCGTCATAGTCAACGCGAGGTCTCTCTTGTAAAGGTAGTGTCCTTGAAAACGAATTGAGTGTATATGCGAGTTCACGAGCGATTGCATGCTTAACTGGTATCAAACGATACTCGATCGGATTGACTGTTGGAACTGCATCAATCTCTTGTATGAGATGTTCAATGACTGGAAATGATGGTGATGTCGCTGTCACGATAAGTGAGTTAGATCTTCGATCGGCAACAATTTTCGCTTTGACTTCAACCGGCGACAACTCTGTATCGTCGAGAGTGACGGTGATACCACGTGTGCGACCAGTGCCATCTAACTGCAGGGTTTGTGTCAATAGCGATACGACTTCATCAGCTCTGGCTGTTGTCAGTCCATATGTTCGGATAATTGTCTCATCACTCGCAGAAGGTGTATCGAGCGCCGCAACCAGTGCTTTGACTCGGTCTAGCTCTTGTTTGGGCGCGTTAAGGATGAGCGCGTTGGTCCGCAAATCAGGAGTCACAACGACACTACTGCCAGACCGACGACTGAACTGCTCACGTATGATTTGAGCAATGGTCATCGCCTGACCATCACCAAGCTGAATAATTTCAACACCCCGTTGTCCGGATGCATCAGGCTGATCAAGTGTCTTCATGAGATCTCTGATCATCTCTCGCCCTGTCTCATCACCTGAAACAATAAGGCAATTAGTGCTATCACTTGCTGCAATCGTAACTGGAGAGACGTTCGATCCATTGGCGCGAGCTCGTGATCGCAAAAATCGATCAAGCGTGCTCGCAAGATCTCTTGCCTGGGCGAACTCCACTGGAATCACATCAATATGCTGCGATTCAGAAGTCGCGGGCGCATCGATTGATGCAATTAACTCTTCGACTTTTTCGTGATCAGACTCGGTCGCAGCAATAATCAATGATTGACCTGGCTGATCAACACGAATTACCATCTCATCATCTGCTGAATCATCCCACCATCGACGTGACCACTCAGAAACTCCAAAGACCTCTCGAATAACGTCGGCAACGAGATTCGGCGCCGTCTGGCCCGTCTCATAACGATGAATGACGCGCAACTGCTGGGGTGGTGTTGGCACATCTAGTTGAGCAAGAATACTCTCGACTTCAATCAACTGTTCTGAACTTGCTGTGACCAAAATAGTATTGGTACGAGAATCAAGCCCAAAGTCAACTGGAGATTGATTGTCATTCTCGCCTCGACGCACACGCGTGTAAAAAATTTGCCGAAGTGTTTCAATTGCTTCGTTGGCTTTCGCATTTTTCAGTTCAAAGAATTGCAACGATTCTCTTCGCTGCACCGGAGTCTCATCAATAATCTCAATGTATTTATCTAAGAAATTTAGAGCCTCAATCGGCGCGATCACGACCAAGGCATTGCCTGCCGGGTCCTCTCGAATTTTCACAAGTGAGGGATCAAGTGTGCCTTCCACCGTTTGGCCATCACGCATGAACTTCACCGCTAGCGACCTTGCCATTGTATTGCTTCGACCCGGAGCTGAGTCGATGAGCTGCGCCAAGCTCTCTTTCGCTTGAGCAGATGAAATCATAGATAGTGGATAGACTTTGACTGCTACCTTTTCAACCGCCGGCGGATGTGTGAGCGCGACAATTAAGTCACTCACCACACCAAAGTCGGTATCTGTACTCGTGATGATAATCGCGTTCGACTGAGGATCATCCATCACCATGATGCGTCGAGCGAGCTCCCCTGGTGTTCCGCCAGTTGGAGTCATTCTATAAAGCATGCCTCGTAATAATTGGGCCAGTGCTGCTGCATTACGCTCTTCTGGCAAGGTAATAGCTCGTACACGAGACCCTTCCGCCGGCATTTCTGCAACAAGTTGTTCGGCGATCTTGTCAAGACGCTCGACGATTTTCGGAGCGCCTACGACAACAAGACTGTTTGATTCTTCGTCGACTGCAATTGAAAGTGGTGCTTGTCTAGGAAGATCTTCCTCATTGTTTTCGTCGACCTCTGCGGCGACCGTCTTATCATCAGAGACTTGTGCAATGGCTAAGAATACGAGAGCCGCTGCTCCTGGAATAGTCCGATTATTGAGTTGTGAATTCGGGGCATCTTTCTTTGACGGATTAGGAGCCACCTTTTGAAAAAGCTCGTCCAACGTCATAACTTCAACCTGATTATCACGACCCTGGTTCATCATGCGTTGAAGTAAATCTGCAACTTCCGCGGCATTGGCTCGATTTGG
>CALCOW010000339.1 GCA_937899935.1 uncultured Phycisphaerae bacterium | reverse complement strand
GTGGAGTTCTCAAGCGATGAAACAAGATGAGGCCGATTCTGCCCGTGATACGCCGCCAACTCCAGTTCTTCACTGAGATCAAGGTTGGTCAGGCCTGCCAATGGATCATCAGGTCGGCTGCCTTTGAGGTTCCAATAGCGCAACCGTCCTCGCTGCGTGGCCCAGGGATGAATTCCTGAGCTACCCTGGTCGTACTCCGCTTCATACCAGAACTCCGTGTTGCCGTTAAGACCAAAGAGCTCAAGGAACGGATCGTCCGTGTAGTTGCCAGACAGACGCCAGCGCGGCATATCGTCAGTCGGTTTGCCATCCCCGCCTGCAGCGTACCAAGTTAGATTTGGCCAAGAAACCCACTGCCGAGAATTGCTGCCCGGTTGATTCTGGTGCGTCACCCAAGTCTGGCCACCAAAGGTATATTCGAGGTAACCGGGCTGGTTCATCGGGTTGTCAAAGAAACCAGTGTTCCAGTTAAAGGTTCCAGTCGAGCTATCAACAGATCCATCTGGTACGTCGCCAAAGCCAAGCATCAACGGTGACACTTCTTGTCCAACCAGCGCCACATCAGCTGGGGTATGCCCGGCGGTCGCTTGAGGCAGCACGTTGAACGAACCGTCGTCGAATACCTCGCGATGACGCGTGTCTTCATTGCGACGGAAGATCGTCGCGGTATTGAGGTTGAGCTTGCCACTGAGATCGACCACTGAAACGCCAACTACATGGTGCACCCCATCTTTGATTGGCAGCGGCGGAATCCACCAAAAAGAATCAGTAAAGCCGTCACCATCGGTATCGTTCAATCGACGCTCGACATACCAACGCCAGTTGTCGTTTCCTGCTGAATCACGCAGTGCATAGGCGGCTTCGGGGCGATCACGGAAGTTATAGTTGTTGCCATCACCATCAAGGTCGCTGAGGTCATAGTGATTCGGTGGCGCCAGGGCCGGGTTAGCGTAGCCAAGGGCCCCACTTTGCGGATTGATCGCCACGGTGTTGCCACTAAACCAGTTATCCCAGGCCGCATCAAAGCGCGTGCGCTCAGGATTGTTGGGGTCTGGCTGGCTATCGAAAACAGCGTTGCCTGACACACTGTTATAAAGGGTATACCCCTCACCACTGAGACCACCTTGCGGTGGTATCGGCAGCCACTGCTCCACGGGCAAGTTCAAGTTCATCAGCGTGGTTTCTGGGCGCACATCTGAAATGTCTGTGCAAAGACGCCAGCCGTTGTCTGGCCGAGCCAAGTACGTCATGTGCTGCCAGTGTGAAAAGGCATTGAGATCTTCGCTGGTCTGGCCAGTCGTCTGCCAATTCGATGCCCAGCGCAGCGGCTCGGTCGAGCGCAGCCAGCGGCTATCACCAAAACCAGGGTTGCCCATGGCATTGGCGGGCCCCACCGGCGGAAAGATCACACCGTTATCGTCGGGCAAGTTGGTCACTGGGGCCACATGCATGGGCGCGTGATTAAACGGATGCCAGCGATCGGTGCTGTAGCGCCCCCCACGAACATCCGTCTCTGTGGCGTCGTGTTGCGCATAACCAGTGCCATCACCCACATGCTGAGTTCCTGGCTCAAGACGCGTGTTGTCGGAATTCCCAACATAATTCTCATCATCAGCATCGAACGAGAAACCAGCTTCAGGAACCTCAAGCGGCCGAGCGAAAAGCGCCTGGGCCAGCTCTTCAGCCAACATGGCGCCAACCTGTTCACCAGAACCATCTCTTTGAGCAGCCGTCTGATGCGCTGCCGCCGTTGAGCGGGTCGCGCGGGTGCGCGAGATATAGGCCGTGGCCATAATCACCAGCAACGTCAGGATCGCCGCCACCAGAATCATGGCATTGCCACGCCACTGACGACGGGCACTCAAACGAATTGGAAAATCGATGTACTTCATGGCGTCACCTCGCTGATCATGCTGAGCTTCTGGGTGTTTCATTTCTCAGGTAGCTCCACGATGAACTGTAAGATTCGCCCCCCTTCAAGATTCTTTTGCCGGTCGTTGAGCACCATGGTGATACGTAAGGCGGTAGGCCATGGAACAAAATCCTCACGAATAAAGCCCGCTTCATCGTCGTGCTCAGCGTTTACCTTAAAGACACCATCCTGGTTGTAACCAAAGATGGCCCAATACTCACGGTATGGTGGCAGTCCACCAAAGCCGCCAAAGTCGGGTTCAGCAGGAAAGATCACTTTTTCAAAGGCCCCATCGGTCTCCGACGTTAAGACTTTTGCCTGTTCTTCTGCAGGAAGATTGCTATACCAATCAACACCCCGGTAGATCCGCCGCTGCTGTTGTGGCGTTAGACTATCAATGTCCGGCAGTGAGGCGACCTGCGCATCGCTGAGGCCAAACCAACGAATTGGCCGATCGGCCGGCTGACGTGGTCCGCGCAACACGGAACCGCTGTTCACGTCTTGAGCACTGCCGGCCAAGTCTTCGTAGGTCCACTCGACAATAAACTCACTGCACCCACCAGAAAGCACATGATTGCTGAGTGCTTGATCAAGCGAGTTGGTACTCGGTGGCTTACGCTCGGCGCGCGGCCAGTAGACCGCCTGATCTTTAATGAACGCTTGCTGTTGGAAAAATGAGCTTCGCTGCTCACCCGTTTGTGGGTCTTCAGTCACGAGCGCCCGAATCTCCGGTAGCTCTGTGGCAGCGATGTCGTGTCGCCCATCGCGCACTTGGGGGCAAACACCCGCTGGTGTTTGGTCTTTGAAAATAGAAAACGCAGAGCGATGATTGCCTAGCTGCGCTTTGGTGTATGCATCAGGTACATTTTCATCATCATCGGCCAGTACCACTGCCTGACGGACCAAAATCCAATCAGTAGCCTCAGGTTGAGTGGCATCAGTAACCTCGGCAGATACAAAATCGTAAGGCTCCCCACTGCCACTTTGACCTCGCTTATGAGTCGTGCGCACCTGATCTATATCACCGGTCATCCAGGGTTTCATATCCTCAGCGGGGTCAGGATCATAAGTGTACTGAACACTATCTGCCGAGGGCAATTCTGCGTCCTTTGAAGAGGGCAGCTGAAAAGCGTGACCGTAGTAGATCCGTGCAGCGGTGCCAGCGGCCGTTACTTGCGTGGGATTTGTATTCGCGGCATTATTACTATCATTATTATCATCCATCAATTGAAGCGTACTGCTGGGAAAGTTCCCCTCGGCAAAGAAGACCAGTTGATCGGTGCGAATCGGCGCCTCTTGCGGCCGACTAGGGTCAAGCAGCTTGCCAGTATCGGCCACATTAATGTCATTGGGAACGGCCACCGAATGAATCGCCAAGAAACCGTTGCGGCTCAGGCGCTCAATGTCATCACGAATTTGTCGCTCAATGGCCACCGAGTCTTGCAACAGATCGTTGGTCGAATCACCGACACCCGAGATGGTTGATGCTGCAGAGAAGACTTGGGCCACGGCAATAATAATCAGCACAAAGACGCCAACCGCCACCAAGAGCTCTGCCAAGGTAAAACCACGGGCTTTGATGGGCCGCTTGTGAACATTAGATTGGATTGTGAAAAACATCATCATCAGGTTTCTCGATTAGAGTTCTTGCACGGTGGCATACACGGGCACCACATCCACAAAACGACTGCCTTGACCATCTTGCACTTCAACTTCAAGCGGCAGGTACCACAGGTCGGTCACCGCTCCAAAGACCGGGTCGTCATCTCGATAATGATTGACGTCAAGAAGATGACCAATTGGAATCGGCGATCTCAGTTCACACCAGCGCTCACCGTCGCTCTCGGTCCAAGCGTTCAGTGGGCGATGCACGATATTGTTCTGATCAATCACCCACTGTCCTGGCTCGAGCGCTTCACGTAGCTGGGCATAGGCGGGCAATGCCTGATCATCGATCACATTCGAAAGCGGCAAACGCACCGTCGCTTCCAAGGCCGCATCGTTGGCCTCCAGATCAAGATGCGCAATACCCACGTCAGTGCCATTGCTTTGCGACCAATAGACACGCTCACCTTGGCCTTGATCAATAATGCGATAGACAAAGATCGCCACCAAAATCTTGCCGTCGTGGCGGCGGAACATGCAATCCCACATGTAGCCAGCTCGCGGCGGCAAAAACGTGTCAGGGTTGACCTCGCCGTAATACCCCAGCGCTGCATTGGTGCCACTAATTTGATCAGTCATGGGATAGCAGCGCTCCCCTTGCGAGAAGATCACCGGGTCAGGCACGCCGTTGAAGTTGCGCTGTCTGTTCCAAGGCATCACGCCCAGGTCGTCTTGATCAATATCAAAGCCTTCCAATGGCGATGCGGGATCGAAAAACAAGCGTACGGCGCCGGCTCCATGAGTTAGAGAGCTGTTTGCTGGCAAGGCCGTGTCAAGGGAAACCGTGTCCTCTGCATTTACCGGATCAAACAAAGCAGGACGTTTCCAGAACCAATCACCGCTTGCAGTGGCTGGCTCGCGAAGTTCCAACTCCGTTGGTTCGAGGCCCAAGATGATGCGAGCGTCCTCACGCGTGCCGAACATGTCAGGCTTGACTTTGCTACGAATCAGCGACAGCGCGTTGTTGGCGACCACCGGCCCCATCACATCATCGACCGCCTCATCCGTTTGGCGAATGCCCGCTGGGAAAACCGCGGCGATACAAATCAAGCCCACACCCAAGATGCCAATGGCCAACATCAACTCGACCAGTGACAAACCACGAGCAGCTTTGCAGTCCCTTGTTGTTCGAAGCAGAAGCCTCATTCCATGATCACTCCACTAAAGCGGTTGAAATACAGTGGGTCCACGTTCTGACTGATATAGCCATTGGGGCTAATAAGTTCGTCAATGTTAAAAGAGGCTGGGTCCAGCGGGTCTAAGAGCAGTTCGCGTGCTTCTTCGCCGTCATAGACACCCAAGATCATCGTTAATGTCAAACGCGGCTCGTCTTGAGCGTGCAGAGCCAAGAACTTCTTTGAGGCATTGGTCTCCGAACCATTTGGGTCGGCAGGATTGGCCAACTCTTGCCAACCATTGTTGTTAAAGTCCATCCACATGCTCTTGCTGGAATTGGAATTGTTTCTCGTTCGCACAGTGCCATCGGGGGCAAACATCACGCCAACCACAAACCACCGGTGGGCGGCGAAGTCGATATTGTTCGGCCCATCAACCGGCACATCCTTCAGCTCAGGCCCCGTGGCCCAGACCATTCCACCATTGGCCGTCGTTGAGTTGTAATAATCAATGCCGGCGACCTTGATACCCCGCGGCAACAAGTAGCGCTCAGCGCCGGGAATCTCGACATAACGATCTTCAAGCGTACTACTAGTACCTTGGTAAAGATCCTGAGGAGGCAGCCCCTCTTGATCTTCTGGCGGCCATTCTGGAATCCAAGTCCCGGTCTCACCGGTAAACTGACCAAAGAGAATTTCAGTGCGCGTCGAACGCTTTTCTTGTTCGTTAGACAAGAGGTCATCGCCATCTTCATCGACCAGCGCCGGTTCACTTGGATTGGGCACCGAGCGAAAAACAACCACGACCCACTCGTTTCGTTCCATGGCCAGGGCGCGACCTTTGCCAAGCGCCCCTTTGACGGTGGTAATTGCACCGGTCAAACGTGTGTTGCGCGAAACAGCGTTAAAACTCATGACGGTCACCACGGCCACAATGACAATAATGACAATCACCACAATCAATTCGATCATGGTAAAACCGACCCTGCGATGACGATCTTGAGACCTCATGGACCCATCTCCACCAGGTTATCGTTATTGAATTCTTCTTCATCGATACGGCGATCTTCTTCAAGCGCCTGATCAGCACCGCGAGAAAACAGCGCGAAATCGGCAGAGCGCGATTGACGCATCGCTTTGGCTTCGCCATTGGAGTCAGCAACCTCGGCATCAATCACCTGGCCAGCCGTAATCTGTTGTGGCCGCAAAGCGATGATGTCTGCCAAAGAGGGCGCAAAGCTGGCATTTGAGGCTTCATACAACTTGGCACTGGGGTCACTGCCAGGATAGGGCGTGCGGTAATAGCGAATCGCATTGCCCCAGTAATCGGCAATGGCCTTGGGCGCGTTGGCGTCGTAACCAGGATCACCAGGGAAAAGCACCTTGCCATTGCTGCTTAGCATGCCGACTAATCGTTGGTCAGAAAGCGTCAGGTAAGGACCGAGCACACGCCCAGAAAGCTCTTGCTGGCGATAGAGGTTGCTCGAATTACTTTCAGTGCGATCGACCAGCGCCCCAGTGCCATAGCGATCGGCGCCCCAGACACCATCGGGCCCAGGATCACGCAAACCCAGCGGTGGGTTCTCGCCGTCACGTTTGCCGTAGCCATCTTGGTCATAGCCACCATAGCCAAGCAAATACTCTGCGAGAGATGTTTCTGAATACCACTGCTGACGATCGTCGCCATAACTATCACTATCAACCGACGGGCTCATGAAGGGGTCAAACCCACTATTGGGAAACGCCGGCATCAGGTTGCGATCGTTATCGAGTATCGGTGGGTAGTAGCCAGTGTCTTGCTTGAACTGGGTCAACGCCTGTGAGATCGAGTTCATCAGCGCCTGCGTATTAGCCTCTTGCGCACTGCGACGAGCCGCAGAACTGACATAGATCACCAGCGAAGCAACCACAATCACCAATCCCACGGTAATGAGCAGCTCAACTAGACTAAATGCTCGACGATGTCTCACGTGCATGTTCCTCATCTCGTACCCATCAACCGCCTGTCCGGGCCGACACCGACTCGATCATGTTGACCAACGGCAAAAACAGTGACAACACAATGGTGCCCACAATGCCGCCCAAAAGAACCACCATCATTGGTTCAAGAAGACTGAGCAGCGCCTGCACTGCCACGTCAACTTCTTCGTCATAGTTATCAGCGATCTTATTAAGCATCACATCGAGATCACCGGTTTCTTCGCCAACGTCGATCATGTTGACGACGATCGGGTCACAGACCTTGGACTCGCGAAGCGGGCCCGCAAACGTCTCACCCTCTCGAATCGAGTCGTGCACATTGGTCAAGGCCACTTCGTAGACATGATTGCCCGACGTATCACGCGTAATCATGATCGCTTCAAGAATAGGCACACCAGCAGAAATCAAGGTGCCCAAGGTTCGCGTAAAGCGAGCCACTGCGGTCTTGCGAACAATGCCACCAAAGGGCGGAATGCGCAAACGAATCTTGTCGGTAATCGCTCGCCCATGCCTGGTTTTTCGCACCAAATACAAGGTGGCCCACAAGACAAAAGGCGTTGCAATGACCACGATCCAGCCGGGCAAGAGTTGATCCTCACCAAGATTCCCCACCACCCACGCACTGGCATCGATCATAAACAAGGTAAGTTTCGGCAACGGCACGTCAAAGTCAGCAAAGATCTCTTGGAACTTTGGAATGACGAAGTACATGATGCCCATCACAATTGCCACGGCGATAACGATGACGACGACCGGATAAATACACGCGCCGATGATGCGCCGCTTTAGTCGCTGCGCCTTTTCCATAAACATCGCCAAGCGCTGGAGAATAATATCGATCACACCACCGATTTCACCGGCATTGACCATCTTGCAGTACAGTCGATTAAAGGCGCGGGGATGCTTGGCCATAGCATCAGATAATGTTGAGCCAGCTTCAACGTCTTCGCAGATCGCCCCCAGAATCGTCTTGAGCTGTCCTGGTTTTTCTTGTGATTCAAGAATCTGAAGCGAACGCAACAAAGGAAGACCTGCATCCTGTAGCGTTGAAAGCTGACGGGTAAACAAACACAACTTCTTGCCGCTGACTGGCAGGATATTGATCGAGAACTCGCCCTTTTTCTTTTTGCTCTTCTTTTTCGGCTCGCCCTTTTTCTTGCCAACTTTGCCGCCCTTGACCTTCTGCTCTCGTACCGAAGTGGGGAAATACCCCTGCTGGCGAATGCGCTGAATCGCCTCCTCACTCGATGATGCTTCGATCGAGCCTGTTTCAGGCTTTCCTGCAGAGTTCAATGCTTCATACTGATAGGTCGGCATACCTGACGTCTCCTGCCCTTTTCAAGGCCTCACTGGTTTGCTGGACGACGCTTGGCCACCAAGCAAACCGCTATCCGCCGAGCGGATTATTCCTCAACGATCGTCTCGCGGACGACCTCATCAATCGTTGTTTGGCCATCAAAGATCGCCAAGAGTCCAGATTCACGCAGCGTGCGCATACCGCGCTTACGCGCTTCTTCCCTTAAGGCCGCGGTCGATGCATCAGCCATGATCATGTTACGAATCTTGTCATCAAGCGGCATGATCTCGAAGATCGCTACCCGGCCTTTATAGCCACTGTTGTTACACGCCTCACACCCACGGCCTCGGAAGAACGTTCTATTTTCAACATCATGTCGGTGTAGTTCAAGTTCTAAGAGATGCTCGTCGGTTGGCGTAAATTCTTCTTTGCATGAAATGCATACGCGCCGCACCAATCGCTGCGCCACAATCGCTTCAATCGTTGCCGTCAACAGAAACTTCTCAACACCTAAGTCAACCAGACGCAGCACCGAAGAAG